>NZ_JBEOXS010000001.1:0-261537 GCF_040296705.1 Streptomyces sp. NPDC002055 | reverse complement strand
AGCTTCCTCGCCGGCCTCCACCTGCGCGCCTCGATGATCTGGGTTACAGACCTCATCCGGAGCACCCGGTGATCACGACTCGATACGCGCCCTAGGCCAGGGAGCACGTCAAAGATTCCCGACAAAACTCGGCTGGGCGGGGGCGGGGCGGACACGCGGCTGCCGCGGCCCGGCACGGGCCGCCGTTCGGGACGTCCTCGGGTCTGCGCGCCGTCGCGAGCTCCGAGGGAATGGGCGCAACGCACAGTGCTCGCCCGGGAGTCGCAATTCGTCGCCATGGCGGTGACCCACGCGCGAGCGGACCGGCCCGCGGTGGCTCTGTCGAAGCTCGGGGACGAACGCTGGATGGTGGATCCGGCGGCGGACGACGACTGCGCCGCTCTCCGGAGCTCCGTCGCCGCGCCGCCCGCACGCCGGCTCTTCCGCGGACCGGTGCCTGACACCGGCCCGTAGCGGAACCGGGCGGCACGGGAACCCGGGCGGCGCCTGAGAACGGCCGGGGAGCGGGGTCGTCGCCGTGCGAACTGTCGTGTCCGGGCTCCGGGTCAGGGTTCGGCTCCCCTTCCGGCTCGGGATACGGCTCCGGGTCCGGGTCGGGGTTCGGCTCCGGTACGGGGTACGGATCAGAGTCGGTGTCCGGATCGCAGTACGGCTCTCGTGAAGCGGGCGCGTGCTCCGGCTCGGCGGACGGCTTTGGCGCGGGATACGGCTCCGAATTCGCAGGGGCGTCGACGGGCGGAGCCCGGTGAGCGTGGCCGCCCGGCTTCCGTCGGCCGGCCGCGGCGGCAACCCGCCGGCCGCATCCGCATCAGCACCGGCGCCGACGCCGCGCCTTCCGTCGGCGGACGGGAAGGCCGTCGAGGACGAGGGAGAGCCCGATACCGATCAGCCAGCTGTCCTTGGCGAGGGCGATGCCCTGGTCGGTGGGGCGGAGGCTGCCCTCCCGGCGCATCCCGGGCGTCCGCAGGTACAGGCCGAACAGCCCGGCGGAGAAGGCGGTCAGGCCGGCTCCCGCGACCACCGTCGGCACCACGGGCAGCAGCAGCGCCGATCCGAGGGCGATCTCGGCGGTGGACAGCAGCTTGACGAACCGCTCCGGCTCCATGGTGCCCAGGAACGGATAGGTGGTGGAGGCGAAGCCGTGCAGCTGCTCGGCCGCGGGCCGGTCCGCTTCCCGCTTCGTCAGGCCCGAGTTGAGCACGAAGGCTCCGGTGGTGAGCCGGAGCGGAAGTTGTCTGACCACGGCGTGTGCATCCATGAGGCGCCTCCTGACGGCTGGTCGGCGCGGCACGCCGACGAACGGTCGCCCCGCTCCGGGACCGCGGACCTCTCCGGGACCGCGGATGCGCACCCCGGCCGCGCGTGCGCGGCACCGCGACCGTGTCCGTGGGACCACGGACTCGCCACGGCGCGCGGGCCGACCTTCGGTGTCCTCCGGAGCCCGTACCTCACGGACACCGGAAGCGGACCGTTCTCCGGCTGCTCGCCCTCTGCTCTTCGGCCCGGTCCGTGGCGACGCCCAGTCCATGACGACACCCGGCCCGCGGCGGCGGTTCCGGCGGGTGTCTCCAGCGTCGCACCCTGTCCGAGTCCGATCAAACGGGGAGATCACGAACCGCCGGGCCGGGCCCTCGACGCGGACGGACACGGGCCGGCGCGGCTCGCCTCCCACGGAGCGGACCGGCACCGGTCGGCACCGGCCGGCACGGCAGGAGGGCCCCCGGCCGGTCAGCAGATGCCCGCGGCCCGGCCTCGCCCTACGCTGAGCAGGGGAGGGCTGAACAGAGGGATACCGAGGCCGAGGGAGGGGACCAGAGGCCGCAGGAGCCGCCATGACCATGACGCGATGGTTCTTCGAGCCGGGGCACACCGCCGCGGAGTTCTGCGCCCGGCACATGATGGTCACCTACGTGCGCGGGCAGTTCAAGAACGTCCACGGCTTCATCGAGGTGGATCCGGACGAACCGGAGAAGGCCCGCATCGAGGCCACCATCGACGCGACCCAGGTGTACACCGGTCAGCCGCAGCGGGACGCCCATCTGCGCAGCGCCGACTTCTTCGACGTCGAGAACCATCCGGCCTGGACGTTCGTCGGGTCGCGCGTCGACCAGCTGAGCGCGACCGAGTTCGCGGTGACCGGCGATCTCACCGTGCGCGGGACGGCCCGGCCCGTCACCTTCGACGTGACGTATCTGGGCCAGTGGGACACCCCCTGGTGGGAGGAGGGGCAGAACCTCGGCCCCCGGAAGCGCGCCGGCTTCAGCGCCAGGGCCCGGATCAACCGCCATGACTTCGGGGTGAGTTGGAACGACGTCGTGGACCAGGGCGGGGTGGTGGTCAGCGACCTGGTGGATGTCACGGTCGATGTCGAGGCCGTCCTCGAAGCGTCGGTGCAGCCCGCCTGACCTGCGCGCCCCTTCGCAACCAGCCTGACCTGCATGTTTCCGCGACCTGCCCGACCGGCCCCGGCACCGCTGACCGCACCGGCCGGCCCTCGTCGCCCCCGATCACTGCCGGCACACCGACGCGGATGTACGGCCGGCGCACCTGCCCCTCGGAGAGCCGCCGGCCGCGCCCGGACGGGGCGGCCGGCGGCCGCGGTTCATGCCGGGGTCAGGCGCAGCGGCATCCGGCGCCAGCCGTGCGCGATGAACCCGGTGACCTGTTCCAGCGGTTCGTCGGCGAGCTCCATGTCCGGGAAGCGCTCGAACAGCATCGGCAGGGCGATCCGCGCCTCCATGCGGGCGAGCGGTGCGCCGATGCAGTAGTGGACGCCGTGCCCGAACGCCAGGTGGTCACGGTCCTTGCGCAGCAGGTCGAACTCTCCGACGGTCGGCCCGTGCCGGGCGGGGTCCCATCCGGCGGCTCCGTAGGTGGTGAGGATCGGGTCCCCCTGCCGGATGACCGTGCCGTCGGGCAGCTCGATGTCCTCGACGGCGTAGCGCAGCGGCAGGTTGGCGATGCTGGGCGCCCAGCGCAGGGTCTCCTCGATCACGTCGTTCCAGGTCGCCCTGGACTCGTCCAGATGACTGCGCTGCTCGGGGTGGGTGAGCAGGCCGTGGACGGCGTTGGCGATCAGATTGACGGTCGTCTCGTGCCCGGCACCGACGACGAGCAGCAGGGTGTCCAGGAGCTGCGGCTCGCTCAGCCCCGAGCCGTCGGCGTCGCGGGCGGTGACCAGGGTGGTGGTCAGGTCCTCGGCGGGGTTCTCCCGCTTGTACGCGACGAGCGAGGAGAAGGCCTGCTGGACCATCTCTCCGGTGGCGGCGGCCTGTTCGGGGGTGGCCGTGGTGTCCATGATGCGTTCGATCAGCTCGGCCACGGCGGGGCGGCTCTCCTCGGGGATGCCGAAGAGTTCGCAGATGACCTGCATGGGCAGCGGCTGGGCGAACCGGGCGCGCAGGTCGGTGACGGTGCCGGCGGGAGCCTCGGCGAGCCCGTCGAGGAGGGTGGTGGTGATGGCTTCGATGCGCGGCTCCAGCGCATTGGTGCGGTGGGCGGTGAAGGCCGGGGATATCAGCTTGCGCAGCCGGCGGTGGTCGGCCCCGTAGGCGGTGAACATGTTGTTCACCCCGGCCCAGGAGCGGAGCCAGCTGTCGTGGTGTTCACCGCGCTGCCAGGCCGGCCAGTGCTGCCGCGGGTCCTTGGAGACGCGGGGGTCGGCGAGGAGTTGCTGCAGCAGGTCGTGGCTGGTGACGTACCAGGCGGGGATCGAGCCGGGGAGCTCTACCAGGACGGCCGGGCCGCGGTCGCGGAGGCGTTCGGCCTCGGCCCGGAGGTCCCGTCCTGAGGGGTCGAGGGTGATGGCAGTGAACTGGTGTTCCACGGGGTGACTCCGGTGGGATCGGGGACGAGGGGAGTGAACCGTGCGGGGAGGGTGGCGAGAGCGCGGTGGAAGCCTCCCGGACGCCATTCCAACTGGTCGTACGGGACGGCGAGTTCGATGTCGGAGAGCCAGGCGGTCAGCCGCTCGATGGCGGTGATGGCCACGAGCTGGGCGTGGTTCCGGACGGGGCAGGTGTGCGGCCCCGCGGACCAGGCCAGATGGGATCCGGCGCCGGTCGCGATGGTCTCCGGGCAGCGGGGAACGGAGAGGTTGGCCGCGGCGTACGAGACGAGCACGAGCTGGCCGGCCCGGATCCAGGTGCCGTGGAAGTAGACGTCCCGGCGCGGGAAGTGGGCCCCGTAGTTGGCCATCGGCGGGTCGTGCCAGAGCACTTCGTTGACGGCGTCGTGAGCGGTGAGCGCGCCGCCGGTGAGGGTGGTGTAGTAGCGGTCGTCGGAGAGCATCCGGGCCAGGGCGTTCCCGACGAGGTTGGTGGTGGGTTCCAGCCCCGCGCCGAGCGTCAGCACCACGTGGTGGACGACCTCTTCGGCGCTGAGCCCGGAGGGGTGGTCGATGAACCAGCTGGTGAGGTCGTGGCCGCGTTCCCGGCTCTTGGTGGTGACCAGGTCGGTGACATACGCCTCGAAGGCCGCGTTGGCCCGCCCGGCCTCCTCGGGGGTGTTGCCCTCCATCATGCCCGCGAGGGAGTCGATCAGCCGGGTGCTGTGGGAGTCGCCGAACCCGAAGAGCCGGTTGAACATCAGCATCGGCAGGACCCGCGCGTACTGGCTGATCAGGTCCGCCCGCCCGGTGGCGCCGAACTCAGTGATCAGGGTGTCGGCGGCCCGGTGGACGTGGGAGCGCAGCTCATGGGACTCGATCATGCGGAACGAGTCGGTGATGACACTGCGGTACCGGGCGTGCACCGCCCCGTCGTTGAACAGCGGGTTCGGCCGCCAGGCGAGCATCGGCCGGACCGGCGAGTCCTCGGGGATGGTCTCCTGCCAGGGCCGCGGGTCGTGGGACCAGGTGTCGGTGTCGTGCAGCAGGTCCAGTGCGGTGCGGTAGTCGGTGACGAGCATCGCGCTGACGCCGGGGGCGATCTCGACCGGGGCCAGGTCCCCGTACTGGCGGAGTTCGGCGTATGCGGTGTGCGGGTCGGCGGCGAACTCCGGTCCGTACAGGCGCAGCAGGGCGTGGTCGCCGCGGACGGGGCAGCCCGGCATCGGCAGCGAGCCGGGGGGTGTGGGGTGGGTCATCGGGGAGCTCCGACGGGGGCGTGGGCCATGATGTGCCGCGCCAGGGTGATGAGCGCGTCGGCGGACTGGTTGCGGTCCCGCGCGTCGCACACGACGAGCGGGGTGTCGGGGAGCAGGTCCAGGTGGTCCCGGAGCGTCTCCACGTCGTGCAGCGGGGCGTCGGGGAAGGCGTTGACGGCCACGGCGTAGCGCAGCCCGGCCTCCTCGATGATGTCCATCACCTCGAAGGAGGCGTCCAGGCGCCGGGTGTCGACGAGGACCAGGGCGCCCAGGGCCCCTTCCGCGATGTCCTCCCAGAGGGGCAGGAAGCGCTTCTGCCCGGGGGTGCCGAAGAGGTAGAGGACCAGGTCGTCGGCGATGGTGCGGCGGCCGAAGTCGATGGCGACGGTCGTGGTGGTCTTCTCCCGCACCCCCGACAGGTCGTCCACCAGTGCTCCCGCCTGCGTCATCACCTCCTCGGTGTGGAACGGCGGGGTCTCGGACAGCGCGCGGATCATGGTGGTCTTGCCGACTCCGAACGGACCGGCGATCAGCACCTTGACCAGGAGCGGCTGGGCTTCTTCCGGCAGCGGCCCGGGACCGCCGCTAGGACTTGAGGGCGTAGAGTCCATTGATCAGTTTCTCCAGAATGTCCCGGTCGGGCTGCTGAGCGGGAGGTATGGGGGGACGGGACCGCAGGTAGCCGGCTTCCACGAGGTCCGCCGCCAGCACGCGGGCGATGCTGAACGGCAGCCCGAGGTGGGCGGCGACCTCGGCGAGCGGCAGCGAACAGCCCACCGGCAGGATGTCCAGGACCCGCCGTTGCCCGGGGCTGAGCTCCGAGGGCTCGGCGGGGGCCGCCGCCATCAGCACCGACAGCCGTTCGAGCGGGACCCGGTCGTCGTGAGCGCGCCCGCCGGTGGCCAGGTAGTGGGGTACCAGCCGCCGGCCGTGGGGCCTGGGGCTCATCACAGTGCGGCGTTCTGCCGCGGTTCGCTGCTCATCGCCTTCGCTCCGAGCGCGCCGACCTGGAGGTGCATCTGGTGGGCCAGCACGCCCATGTTGATGTCGGGCGCGGCGAAGACCACCAGACAGGCGTTGGCTCCGGCGGGCACGGCCACCAGCCAGCCCTCCGCCGACTCGACGACGGTCTGCCGCAGGTCGGCGGAGCCTCCGGTGAAGGCGCTCGTGGTGGTGCGGGCCGCGCCCTGGAGGGCGGAGAGCATGGCGGCGACTCCTTCGGCGCTCTCCCGGCTGAGCTCCGGTGACCGGCCCTGGACGAAGCCGTCGCTGGAGACGACCGCGGCATGCCGGACGTGCGGCACCTCCAGCAGCGGTGCCAGCACCCAGGACTGGTCCTCGGTCAGGGGGCGGCGTGCGGACGTGCTCATGCGGGTCCATTCCCTTCATCGGTGCGGTCGGCTTCGGAGAGCGTGGCGTGGCGCCCGGCGACGGATCCGCGCTGGAGGGCGGCCCACTTCTCCGCGCTCACCGCGGCCTCCTCCGGGGCGCGTGCCGCGCCGGAGGCCTCGCGGCCCGTGCTCCGGTCGGCGGCCGGGGTGGGGTTGCGCCGGCGGCGGCGCGGCAGGGCGTCGGCTTCCGCTCCCTGGCTTCCGGGTACTCCCTCGCTTCCGGGCGCTTCCGGGCTTCCGGGCTCTCCGGGCCGGAAGTCGGGCGCGAAAGCCGGGTCCGCAGGGGCCGGGCCCACGGGGGCGTGGGCGGCGTCCGGTGCGGCGCCGGTCCCGGCGGGGGCCGCCGGACCGTGGAACGCGCGGTCCCCGGGCGGCCGGGGCGCCAGCGCCGACAGGGGCTGCTGCGTCTCGTCGAGCAGGGTCAGCAGCGGGTCGCCGGGGATGAACACCACGGCCCGGACTCCGCCGTAGGCGCTCGTCTCGACGTGCGCCTGGAAGCCGTAGGCGCGGCAGAGCTGTCCGATGGCGGCGAAACCGGAGCGCGGCGGGTCCCCGAGCTCCGTCAGCAGGACGGGGTGCCCGCCGGTGATCAGCTCGGCCGCGCGCCGGGCCTCGTCGGTGTCCAGGCCGACGCCGGCGTCGTCCACGATCACCGAGGCGCCCCGGTTGCCCTGCTGGACGATGACGTAGACGGGCAGGTCCGGGTGGGAGTGGTGGAGGGCGTTCGCCAGCAGCTCGGTGATGACCACCGCCACCGGCTCGACCGCGCGGGCCACCACGGCGATCGGGTCCCGGAGCTGGTTGCTCACCTGGACGCGCTGGTACCCCAGCAGCCGGGAGCTGGCCCCCATCACGATCTCGGACAGGTAGGAGTCGGCGCGGGCCAGCCCCGGCCAGGCGTCCGACACGATGCCGGTGACCTGGATGCGGCGCAGGATCTGTTCGTTGAGGAAGTCCACATCGACCAGGTCCTGCATCACCTTCTCGCCGTCGTAGCGGTGTTGCAGCTCCTGGAGCAGCTCCTGCATCCGATAGCTCATCGCCTGGATCCGCGTGGTCGCGCCGCGCAGCGCGGACCGGGCGGACGCGTCCACCCGCTGTCGTTCCGCGAGTACCGCCTCCCCCACGTGCTCCAGCACCCGCCGGCTCGCGTGGTCGACGTCGCTGCCCGCCCACCGGGGGTCCAGCAGGCCGGGTACGTCCAGGTGGGGGTGGGTCAGTGCGGTCACGGCACCGGAGATGCGGCGGTTGCCGAGATGGCGGAGTTCCGCGCGCACTCCTTCCAGCGCCGTGATGGTCTCCGCCGCGCGGTGCTCGGCCGCCGCCAGTCGCTCCGCCGCGCGGGCCCGCTCCGCAGTGCGCGCCCGGTGCTGGCGAACGGCCAGCAGTGCCGCAGCCAGCGTGCACGCGCCGAAGATCCACGCCAGTGCCACTGCTACGTGCTCATCCATCAAGCCTGCCCGGAAAATCGTTTCGGTGGGGGGAATATGAAGGTACGGCCGCTGGGCCAAGGCTCCCGGTCACTGCCGGGAACGTCCGGGAACCGGATGGCGAACCCATCCCGTCCGGACCGGTGCCACCACCTCGGCCGAGATGCTCCGCGGACTCAGTCGCGCGCGAGTGCGCCGGGCCGGACCGTGGGTCTCGACCAACGGAGCGGCACTCCCGGGAGCTCTCCCCAGTGCGTAACGCCGTGTAATTGACTGATCGTCACAGGTGAAGATCGTACGGTACGGATCCGGCCGCCGTCAGCCGGGGCGGTGAAGTTGCCGCAGGCTACCGGTAGCAGGGCTTCCGCACCCCCTGGTCAGCGGGGCCTCCCCGGCACGGACCGCGGAATGCCTCCCGCCGCCGATGGCCACCGACAGGTTCCGGCCGGGCGGCGGAGGTCGGCTCCGGGCAGCGCGCCGCCGCCCGCCTGCCGGACGAACCGGCAGGCGGGCGGCGGCGTTCGGCGCGCGAATGCGCCCGCGGTCAGCGGTTGTCGGTCGGGACGGCGACGTCCTCGACCTGCTGCCGCTCGGGGAAGGATCCGATCAGCCGGGCCCGGCCGGTGAGCAGGTTCACCTGGTAGAAGCCCCGCCGCTCGCGGTCGCCACCACCGGCTCGCGGCTCCTCGCGCGTGCCCAGGCTGGCGTAACCGGTGTTGGTGCCGCGCTGAGGGTCGGTGTGGATGTCGAATCCGGCGTTGGGGCCGACGTTCACCCCGAGCCGGCCGACGGGGTTGAGCGTTCCCGCGTTGGGCGGGGCCTGGATGGAGAGCCGGTCCAGATCGGTGTCGATGTCGAAGAGCGTCGTCCCCGAGCCGGGGTTGCGGTCGTTGTTGCTGTACGCGGCGCCCGTCACCCCGGTCGCGACCCGGCCCCGGCCGCCGTTGCGGTCACCGGAGGTCATCGACGGGTTCATCGAGGAGTTCGGCGAAGCGTTCATCGCGTTGTCGGGCGAGGAATTCATGGAGTTGTCGGGCGAGGAGTTCATCGCGTTGTCGGGCGAGGAGTTCGTCGACGACGTCGAGACATTGGTCAGCCGCTCGTCGACGAAGGTCCGCGCGTTGGAGCGCTCGTCGCCGTCGACGGCCCGGCCGTTGCCGTTGCCGTTGTCGCGGACCTCGAACCGGTGCCGCAGGTTCTGGCCGGTGTCACTGATGATGCGGAGCTGATTGGAGACCGGGTTGAAGTCCACGCCGAAGTACCGGCCCTGGAGGCGAACGGTCAGCTGGGACACCTTCCGGGCGCGGACCTGCGGCTCACCGCCGCCACCGCCTCGCAGGCGGGGGGTGGTGAGGGTGTAGACGCCGCCTCGGTTCCCCACGCCGTAGAGCCGCCCGTCCTGCACCCGGTAGTCGATGCCCACGAGGTACTGGTCGTCCCGCAGCCCCTCGATCCTGCCCAGCGGACGCGCGTGCTCCGGCCGGTCGGAGTCGAACGCGGCCAGCGCGCGGCCGCCGACGAGGCCGACGACCGGAACGCCGCGCGACGGGTTCACCGCGGCCGCGCCGTCGTCGGCACCCGCGGTTCCCACGGGACTGAGCAGCGCGGCGCCGGCGGCGACGACCAGCGCGCTGACGATCACTCGATTGCGCATATGGATCTCCATGTTCGGTGCGGCCCACTGCCTGGGCCTGCTCTCGGCCGATACGTTCCGCAGAAACGGACTAAATATCAGATATTCCCACTAGCGAGGCATTCCCCCTGACGCCACCCGGATGGCGGACGCGCCGGCCCTCGAACAGCGGGCGCGCGCACCGCCGTACGGGCGGCGCGGCCCGCGCCGCCCGGCGACCGAAGGCCGACGGGAGGTTGGCGGCAGGCCGACGGGAGGTCGGGGCGGCACGGGTGGCAGCGGTCCGGAACCTCGGAGTTCGCAGGTCCGGACCATCCGTTCCCGGCCTACGGTGCAGGGCCGAACGGGCTTCCGGCCTCCGGCCCGGCCCCGGAGACCGCGCCCCCGAACCCCCGCGGAAAGTGGACCTCCGTGCAGCTCACCCCCGACCGACGGCGTACCGGGCACCGGGCGTTCGCCACCCTGGCGCTCGCCGCGCTCCTCCCCGCATTCACACCGGAACGGTCGGTGCGGGCGACCGTTCGATCGTCACGTCCCTCACCCTGCACCCGGACGGGACACCGTACGGAACGGCCACCGCCCGGCTGACCGCGCTGACGCGTTCTCTCCGGGTGCCCGGCGGGGTCCGCACGGCGCACGGGCAGCCGTGAGGCGAAGGCGGCGCCTCCCGGCCGGCTCCGGGCTGTTCCGGCCGCCGGTGAACGGTGGGGACCGCACGGGACTCCGCACTCGGCCGGGCGACTCACGGCGGTCCGGCACCGCGACGGGTCAGGTCCCGCGGCGTCCGCGCCCGGCCGGCCGGCCCGGCGGGCGCTTCCTCGCCCGCTCCGCCTCGGCCGCCCCCTCCTCGGCGCGGACCCTGGCCCGTTCCGCCGCGTCCCTGGCCCGCTCGGCCGGGGCTCCCGCCGCGCGCCGCTCCCTCCGTGCGGCGGACAGGTCGCTCCTGGCCTGCCGCAGTTGCTCGGTCAGTTCCTCCACGTGCCGTTGGGCCCGGTGGAAGCGGTCCTCCGCATCGGCCAGGCCGCGTTCCGCCGCGGTCGCCTCGTCGGCCCGCGCGTGAGCCTCCCGCCGGAGGTGCTCGGCATCCCGGCGGGCTTGGTCCCGTCGCTCGCTCCGTTCCCGTTCGGCGCGCTCGCGCTGCCGGCTGCGTTCCGTCAGATCGGTCACCGGGGCCGGCTCCCCCGCCCCCGTCGCTTCCACCTCTGCCGCCTTCTTCCCGCGGGGCGTCGCCCGGCCCGGTCCGGCGCGCCCTTCGGCGGGGCTGTCGGCACGGCCCTGGGGGCCGGTGCGGCCGGGGGCTTCCCGCCCGGGCGGGCGCAGCGCGTACACGGTGGCTTCGTCCGCCGGACCGAAGCCCGCCACCGGGGCGAAGGCCCTGGTCAGGCGCCCGGCCGCCAGCTCACGGGCCGCGTCGGGGTCGGCCAGCGCCGCCTGAAGGGTGGCCTCCACCTCGCGCAGCGCCCCGTCCGGCACGGGGCGGCCGGCCTCGGCGGTGATCCGGCGGGCCTGTTCGGAGAGGGCGGCGACCAGTCGGTGCTGCTGCTGGGAGAGGTCGCGCAACTGCCGTCCGTCCAGGTCCCGGTGGGCCCGGCGCAGCTGCTCCCCCAGCCCGAGCACCGCCTCCACCTGCTCCCGTTCGCCGCGGACCAGCAGGTTGACCGCCCACGCCGCGAGTGTCGGCCGGCGCAGGGCCCGGATCCTGGCCGCCTGGCCACGCGGGGCGGCGCGGGCCGCCTCGTCCCGGGCCTCGGTGAAGGACTCGGGCGGCAGCCCATAGAGCTCGTCGGCAACATCCTCCCAACCCATACCGAGATATTTGCACCTTTTGCCCCGATTGCGGGATATCGCGGCAGCCGCGGCGCCGACCGCCCGCCATTGCCGTCCGCGCATCCGCGGGGACCGCACCCGAACCTCGGCCGATTCACCCCCTGCACGGCCCGCGGGCCGGCGTCATGGTGGAGGCATGGCACCCAGGGGGCACGGGACCCGCCCCGCCGTTCCGGAAGTTCGACTTCCACACCCGCCGGGCGGGCGAACGGCGGCCGGACGGTCCGGAGACGTCCGCCCGCGGAGGGGCGCGGCGGCCGGACGCCCGGGAGTCGTGCGCCCGTGGAGGGGCGTGGCGGCCGACGCGTCGGACCGCCGGGAGAGGGCGGGCCCGCGATGCCCCGGATGAACGAGGGCGAGGCCAGGCGGCTGTTCGCCGACGCCCGGGTCGCCCGGCTGGCCGGCGTGCGCCCGGAAGGCCGTCCGCACCTGGTACCGGTGACCTTCGCCCTGTGGGACGACACGGTGGTCACGGCGGTCGACCACAAACCCAAGCGGACCCATGAGCTGCGACGGCTCGCCAACATCAGGGCACACCCCGCCGTCTGCCTCCTGGCCGACGCGTACGACGAGGACTGGGGCGCGCTGTGGTGGGTCCGGGCCGACGGCACGGCCCGCATCGAGGACCCGCCGGATCGCCCACCGGGGGCCGCGCCACGCCTCCACCCGGCCCTGGCCCCGCTGCGGGCCAAGTACCCCCAGTACGCAAGGAATCCCCCCGACGGCCCCGTGATCCTGGTGACCGTGGAGCGCTGGCAGGGATGGCGGAGCCGGTAGGGCACCCACCCGTCCGGGCAGGAGACGCCCCGGCGCCCGTGCCCGCGCCCGCACCCATGCCCGCGACCATGCCCGTGGGAACGGAAGCCCGGGCGGGCTCCGGCGACACGGACGGACGCCGCGCGCGGCCACCAGCCGCGCCCCGTCGGCGCCGATTGCACACGACTGGCCGGATGCACCGTTCGGAATGGCCGGAACTCGCGCACTCATCGTGGCGACACTCCACCCGCAGAACGATGACAGGCCCCGCGCGCACTCCGGATAATCGGGTGACCCATTTCCCGTCGGCACGATTCCCGCCCTCCGGACCGCCCCCGACTCCCGACTCCCGACTCCCCGGAATATCACCGTCCGCTTCACAAGCATCGGTTGAGTCCGCAACCAATCCCCTCGGACATTCAATTACTGAGCGTGAATCCCTAGCCAAAGATGAGTGAAAGGGGGAACCTGTGCGCCTCGCATCGGCTCTCATCTGACGGAGAACGACGGGAGAAGAATGTGAGAATCGATCCGGGAGAGCTGCGAAACCAGTGCCCCCAGTGCGGCGGCCAGATGCAGCAGAGCCCCAGTGGGGGCTGGCTGTGCGGAAACTGCGGAGCACAACGTTGAGCGGCGAGCCCTACTGGACCACGACGTGCCCCGGCTGCGGGGCACAGATAGACGGGCTGCACAACCGCTACGTCTGCGGCATCTGCGGCTGGGTCAGCCCGCCCGAGGAAGAGAACCCCCCACCCCCCGTGTCCCGCGTCGAGGACTGACCCCTCTCGTCACGCGCCCCTGCCAGGCCGACCCCCTCGCCGGGAACCGCACCTCGCCGAGCGTCGCCCCCTCGGCGAGGACGGACGCCGGGCACCCGGAGGCCCCCTCCCCGCCGCCTCGGGCCCGCGACGACCACGGCATCCGCCGGTACCGACCCGCCGCAAGGCAGTGCGCACCGATCGCGTTAGATGGACGCATGTTCGGCTCTGGAACGTATGGTGCGGTGGAAGAGTTGATCCGGACCGTGGTCGCCGAGGAGGTGCTCTCCCGCTTCGGCAGGCTGTCGGATGCCGACATCAGCGAGAAGGCAGGCCCCCTGGATCTCGTCACGGTCGCGGACCGGAACGTGGAGGAGCGGCTCACCGAGGCGCTGAGCTCGATGGCCCCCGGCTCGCTGGTCATCGGCGAGGAGGCGGTGGCGGCCGACCCCGGTCTGCTGGACTCCCTGCACGACGACGGCCCGGTCTGGATCATCGATCCGATCGACGGGACGGCCAACTTCGTGCGCGGGCTGCCCGAGTTCGCCACCCTGGTCTCCGTCGCGCGCCACGGCGAACTGCTGGCCTCGTGGACCCATCTGCCGGTGCCGGGCCTGACGGCCGTGGCACGACGCGGCGAGGGGGCGCTGCTCGACGGTGCGCCGCTGCGGCTGCGCCCGGCCGCGAGCAACGACGTCCTGCAGGTGGCGAGCGCCCGGCCCGCCCATCTGACCGCCGAACAGCAGCACCGTTTCTACGAACTGGCCCCGGAGCACGGCGTGAAGGCGTGCGCCAGCGGCTCGGCGGGGTGCGACTACCTGGACGTGGCGCGGGGCGAACTGGACGCGGTCGCCTACACCTGGGACAACCCCTGGGACCACGCCGCCGGTGTGCTGCTCGTCGAGGAGGCCGGCGGGACCGCGCTCACGGCGCGCGGGGAGCCGTTCCGTATGGCGCAGGGCGTCGTCCCGTTCACCGCCGCGCGGGATGCCGCGACGGCGCGACGGGTCGCGGAGCTGCTGGCCGTTCCGCTCCCTTCGGCCCCTGTGCCCGGGAGCTGAGACCGCGTCTCCCGGGGCGGGCGGGGCCCATCGGCCGGATACCGGCACGTGGCCGAAAGCGTGCGCGGGATCGTTCCCCGGCCGGATGTTCCCCTTCTCGGCCCGCGTTCGCGTCACGATCGAGGGGCAGCACTTCCTACGGGCTCCACGGAGCGTCTTCTCACCCGATGGACGACGACAGGCGACAGGAGGCTGCCGTGAGGATCGATCCGGCGGAGATCCGCAACCAGTGCCCGCAGTGCGGTGCACCGATGCAGCAGAGCCCCAAGGGCGGCTGGCTGTGCACCAATTGCGGTGCCCAACGCCGAGGCTCCGGTTCCGTGCAGGCCGACATTCCGGTCGGGCCGGACGGCCGTCCGGGCCGACGCCGTTCACGCCCACCGCACACCGCACACCGCACACCGATCCCGCTCGACGGGCAACGCTCCGACAGAGTGCCCGCCGGCCGCACCGAAACCGACGCTTTCCGGTCAGAGTTCCGCTGCGGCGGGTGAGCCGGACTTCACCGCGTGACGCATCGAAAAACACCGGCGCACGGTGACCTCATATCCGAAGCGAAAACCGCGCGCCGTCATCACTCGATCACTCCGCGATACGGCACGAATGACCGGCGGCTGCGCCGGTCCGGAATGCAGGGGCGAAAACACCGGCCACGACCACTTCTCCGGGTCGGTCATGGCCGGTGTCCCGTGCATCACCCCGCCCGGAATTGGCGACGGGATATCCGTACGGGGCGCGATACCGGGACGCGTACGGCCCGATCACGGTCCGATCGGGGAAACGGAACGGAGTATCCGGGACTAGCGGAATTTCCCTCTCCGGCCCGCGACGGGACCATCCGCGACGCCTGCCGCCGCATGGCCGGTGGCGACGCCGGGCCCATCCCCTGGACCCGGCCCCACCACCTCGGCCTGCGACGGCACGGCGCTCCGGCCGGCACGGCAGGCCGGACCCCCTCAGCCGGTCAGGCCGAGCGGCGGGGGCGGCCCTACTTGACCCGCCCGTACCAGACGCTGCGGGTCCAGATCCGCTCCTTGCGCACCGTCCTCCCGGGCTTCGGCGAATGCCAGATCTTGCCCTTCCCCGCGTAGATGCCCACGTGGTAGACACCGCCACCCGAGTGGAAGAAGACCAGGTCACCCGCCTTCCGGGAGCGCACCGAGACATGGCGGGTCTTGTTGTACTGGGCAGCCGCCGTGCGAGGCAGCTTCTTGCCCACCCGCTTGAACGAGTACAGCGTGAGACCGGAGCAGTCGAACCGGTGCGGGCCCACCGCACCGTAGCGGTAGGGGGATCCCTTCTTGGAGGCCGCGATCCTCAGGGCCTTGCCGGCCGGCGTGGCCGCTTCCGCGGTGGGCGCGGCAGCGGGTATCAGCGTCGAGCCGGCGAGAGCGGCGGCCGTGAGAACCGAGGTGGTTCCGGCACGGGATATGAGCGCAGGAATGCGTGTACGCGCAGACATGCGGAAGCCCTTCGTCATCCGCCTGCGAAAGATGACCTGTCGGGTTCGGGCCGGCGAAGTTGCCCGGCCACATGACGTGGCTTCACCCCAAGAGCCATCACCTTCATGGCTCGGTCGTACTTGGGTCTCCCGCTCCTGCCGAAGTTGGGTGTTCGCGGTACATCCGGACGGCGGCAGGACTCGGCGTCCATCCGGATCGCCCCGCCTCGGTTGGCGGGGGCTTGTTGTCGGTTATGGATCCTGCGTCATCAACCACCGTAATTCAGAGCCGAAATGGCCTTCTGTGAACTTCTTCACTCTCATCCGATTGGGCGATCCGGGCCCGCCGGGCGGTGTGAATACCTCCGGTAACGGGCTTTGAGCAGCGTGAAGTTGGGCATCGTCAGCCGCCACTTCGCAGCGCTCCCGGTATCCCCAATTCCGCTTCTGCGCAGTGGAGTTGACGGTGTGACAGGTGGGTGCTCATGCAGGTTGCGCCGATGCCCGGAGGGGTCACCTTCCGGGCAGCCCGGAGGGTGCCGGGCACCGCGCGGAGGGGAGCCGGCCGGAGGGCGCGATGTGCCGGACCCACTCGCTCCGGAACCCGCGCCGCACCGGCCGCACGATACGGACGGGGCCAGGCCGGGCCCTGCGCGGGACGGCCGCCGCGCCTCCCCGCCGACCGCGACTACGGGGTCGGCCACGACCGAGAGCGCCGGAGTGAGTCATTCCGGCTGCCGGCCGGGCCCGGGGCACCGCCTCCGCCCGGGCCCGGCACACTCCCTCCATATCGTCTAAATTGGGGCAGGTGGGGTTACGGCGGTCCGTTGTACGCCGGGCCTGCGGGACCGTGTCCGACCGCCGCACGCGCACCGAGACAGGCGTGGCCCGGTCCGGCCGGACCACGGGGACGGATACCCATGACCGACGGCCAGCAGGGTCCCGAGGACCACGGCCCGGACCCCCTCGGAGACTTCTTCTCGCACTTTCTCGGCGGCGGCCAGCCCGGGCAGCCGCCGGACGCGCGGCGCATCGACTTCAGCCGCATGATGAGCGGCCCCGCGCGGCAGCTCGTCTCCGCCGCGGCCACCTACGCCGCCCGGCACGGCAGCTCCGATCTCGACACCGAGCACCTGTTGCGGGCCGCGCTCTCCACCGAGCCGACCCGCGGCATGGTCACCCGGGCCGGCGCGGACCCGGACGCGCTCGCCGCGGAGATCGACCAGCAGGCCGGGAACGGCCCGCCGCGCACCTCGATCGCCGTCACCCCGGCGGTCAAGCGCGCCCTGCTCGACGCCCATGAGATCGCGCGCTCCACCGGTGCTTCGTACATCGGTCCGGAGCACATGCTCGTGGCGCTGGCCGCGAACCGCGACTCCACGGCCGGCCAGATCCTCAACGCCGCGCACTTCTCGCCGCCCGCCGGGTCCCGGGACGGCTTCACGGGCGCGCCCGGTACGCCCGGGCCGCGCCCCGGACCGGAGGAGCGGAACACCCCGAACCTCGACAAGTACGGCCGGGATCTCACCGAGCTCGCCGCCGAGGGCCGGATCGACCCGGTGATCGGACGCGACGAGGAGATCGAGCAGACCATCGAGGTGCTCGCGCGCCGGGGCAAGAACAACCCCGTCATGATCGGCGAGGCCGGGGTCGGCAAGACCGCCATCGTCGAGGGCCTGGCCCAGCGGATCGCCGACGGCGACGTCCCCGACATCCTCGTCGGCCGCCGCGTCATCCAGCTCGATCTCTCCGGGGTGGTGGCCGGCACCCGTTTCCGCGGGGACTTCGAGGAGCGGCTCACCGGCCTCATCGACGAGATCCGCACCCACTCCGACCAGCTGGTCGTCTTCATCGACGAGCTGCACACCGTCGTCGGCGCGGGCGGCGGTTCCGAGGGCGGGGCCATGGACGCCGGCAACATGCTCAAACCCGCGCTGGCCCGCGGGGAGCTCCATGTCGTCGGCGCGAGCACGCTGGAGGAGTACCGTCGCTACGTCGAGCGGGACGCCGCGCTCGCCCGCCGGTTCCAGCCCGTCCTGATCCCCGAACCCAGCACCGCGGACGCCGTGGAGATCCTGCGCGGCCTCCGCGACCGCTACGAGGCGCACCACCAGGTCCGGTACACCGACGAGGCCCTGTTCGCGGCCGTCGAGCTCTCCGACCGCTACCTGCCCGACCGGTACCTGCCCGACAAGGCGATCGATCTGATGGACCAGGCCGGGGCCCGGGTCCGGCTGCGGTCCGCCACCCGGGGCACCGACGTGCGCGCCATGGAGCGCGAAGCCGAGCAGCTCGCCCGGGACAAGGACCAGGCGGTCGCCGCCGAACAGTACGAGCGGGCCACCGAACTGCGCGACCGCATCGCCGATCTGGACGGCCGCATCGGCAGCGGCGGCCACCAGCGCGGCCAGGTGGACGAGGTCACGATGGAGGACATCGCCGGCGTCGTGTCCCGCCAGACCGGCATCCCCGTCAGCAGTCTCACCGAGGAGGAGCGGGACCGGCTGCTCAGCCTGGAGGAGCATCTGCACCACCGGGTCGTCGGGCAGAACGAGGCCGTGGCGGCGGTGGCCGACGCGGTGCTGCGGTCCCGGGCCGGGCTGGCCGACCCGGACCGTCCGATCGGGAGCTTCCTCTTCCTCGGGCCCACGGGCGTCGGCAAGACCGAACTCGCCCGGGCACTGGCCGAGGCGCTCTTCGCGAGCGAGGACCGGATGATCCGCCTGGACATGAGCGAGTACCAGGAGCGGCACACCGTCAGCCGGCTGGTCGGCGCGCCCCCCGGATACGTCGGTCACGAGGAGGCCGGGCAGTTCACCGAGGCGGTGCGGCGGAACCCGTACTCCCTCCTGCTGCTGGACGAGGTGGAGAAGGCGCACCCGGACGTCTTCAACATCCTGCTGCAGGTGCTCGACGACGGGCGGCTCACCGACTCGCAGGGCCGCACGATCGACTTCAAGAACACCGTCATCGTCATGACGAGCAATCTGGGCTCGGAGGCGATCAGCGGCCGGGGCGGCGCGCCGGGGTTCGGCGCGGGGGACGCGGACGCCGAGGAGGAGGCCCGGCGCGAGCGGGCGCTGCGCCCGCTGCGGGAGCACTTCCGGCCGGAGTTCCTCAACCGCATCGACGAGATCGTGATCTTCCGCCGGCTCGCCGACGAACAGCTCCAGGAGATCACCAACCTGCTGCTGGACGAGACCCGGCGCCGACTGCGGGCCCAGGACGTGGCGGTGGACATCTCCGCGAAGGCCGTCGACTGGCTCGCCCACCAGGGGTACCAGCCGGAGTACGGTGCCCGGCCGTTGCGCCGGACCATCCAGCGCGAGGTGGACAACCGGCTCTCCCGGATGCTGCTCGACGGCAATCTGCGGCCGCACACCAGCCTGCGGATCGATGTGGAGGACGGCCGGCTGACCTTCCACCGGGGCGAGGACGCCCCGGCGCACCGGGTGCTGAGCCCGGCCGGCGGGCCCGACGGCACGGCATGACGCGCCGGTTCCGGGCGCGGTGCCCGGACCGCTCCACCGGGGTGCCGGAGGGGCGCTGTGCCGGCGATCGCGGAGGTCGGAGCCGAGATGCCCGGAACGCCCGGTTGTGTGACCGTGGAATCAAGGACCGCCGATCGGGTGAATCCCGCCGACGGCCAGGCTGATCCTTGTAAAGGAGCCACCATGACCGGCCATGTTCACGGGGCCCGGGCGGGCAGTGCTGCCCGAAGCTCCGACACCAGTGGTTTCGTGTCCGGATGGGTCACCTTCGCCGGGGTGATGATGGTCTTCGGCGGGCTGATGACCCTCTTCGCGGGCATTGCCGCCATCGCGAACGACGAGGTCTTCGTCAACACGCGGAACTACGTCTTCGAGTACGACCTGACCGGATGGGGCTGGATCCATCTGATCCTGGGCGTCGTCATCGTCCTGGCGGGGTTCGCTCTGTTCACCGGGGCGCTGTGGGCCCGTGCGGTCGGTGTCGTACTGGCCGGCCTGGGTGCCGTGGCGAACTTCCTGTGGCTGCCCTACGCCCCGGTCTGGGCCGTGGCGCTGCTCGCGATCGACGTCTTCGTCATCTGGGCACTGTGCACCAGTCCCCGTCACTCCGAACCCTAGGGTCCCCGCCCGGATCGGGCCTTCAGGTCGCGGGCCCGGTCCGGACGACAGACCCTCCGAGCGCCTCTGGCGTCGAGGCCCCGCCGGTTCGCACCGGCGGGGCCTCGTCATGTGCGGGGGCCGTCCGGCCCCCGGTTCAGTTCAGCTCCTCCTTCGCCTGCCGCTCCAGCTCGTCGTGGAAGGCGTCATGGGCTTCCCGGCGGTCCGCCCAGGCGGCGGACAGATGCACCGTCCGCTTCGCCTCGCCCAGCGAGCACGACTGCAGCCGGGTCACGGCCTTGATGCAGTCGATCATCCCGAAGCCCTCGGCCCGCAGGTCCCGCAGGACTGACTCCATCGGCTTGCCGTCGTTCATCAGCCCCGCTTCCCTCCGCACGGAGGTGTCGAGGTCACGGGACACGGTCATCAACGGTCTCCTCTACTTCGCGTATCTGGCGAGATCAAGGGTGAAGTCCACCTGATGCCCGGGGTTTCCGCTGAGGCGTTCAGCGGTGATGCGGAGCTTCTTGAACCCCTGCCGCGCGGCGGCCGGGGCGATGTTCTGCCGCAGCTCCCGCATGATGATGCCGACGTTGAGCGCGCCGCGCTCCATGCCGTCACCGTAGACCAGGAGATCGGACAGGTGCAGGGAGTCCCCGTCGATCTTGACTCCGGCGAGCATGCCCACGTCGCCCTTGTCGGTCTTCAGCGTGTGCTCGAGCTCCTTGCCGGCCCGGAAGTCACTGATGTCGCAGTAGCTGCCGGCATTGTGCACCAGGACGGGAGCCGTCCCGGCGACCGTGTAATAGGTGTGGATGCCGTTGACGGAGAGGTTGAAGACCCGCTGGACGGCGGTCCACGCCCGGGTCGCCGTCACCTTCACCCAGGTACCGGCCGAGGTGCGGAGCATGGCGCCCGGTTCCACGGCGCCCGCCTCGACCCAGGCCTGCCGGTCCGCGATCCAGAACGGGTGGCCCTCGGTGGCGGTGACGGTACCGGTGGCGTCGCCCCGGTCACCGTCCGTGTCCACGGTGAGCCGGACCAGGTTCTTCTCGCCGAAGCCGGTGATGACCCGGTCGACGGGGCGTGCCTCGGTGCGGCCGGCGACGGGATCGGTCGCCAGGACCCGGTCCCCCACCCGGATGTCACGGATCCGCCGGGACGATCCGTCGCCCATCAGGACCGGGGTCTCCGGGGTGAAGCTGTTGGGCTTGCGGCACGGCGGCGGCAGCTTGCCGCCCTTGGAGAAGAGCTTCTTGAAGAAGTCGGCGCCCTTCTTGCCCCACTTGCCGAACTTGATGCCGGAGGCGCCGTAGCCGGCGACGGGGACCATGCTCGCGCAGGAGAGACCCGCATTGAGGGCGTCGCCCTCGGCGCCGTACCAGAGGCAGTTGCCGCCGTCGGCGAGCTCGCCGGCGCCCGGGATGAGGCCGACGACGTCCAACGCGAAGTGGCCGCCCTCGGAGAGCATGTCCCAGACGCTGGTGTCGTCCTCCTCCTCGCCGGCGGACTCCACGAGGGCTTCCGCGAGTTTCCGGAGCTCCTCCTGCTCCTTCCGGTCCTGCTCCTTCCGCTTGGCCTCGTCCTCGGCGCGCTTCTTCACGACGTAGGCGGCGAAGGCGTCCTTGGCCGCCTTGTCGGCCGCCTGGGCGTCCTTGCCCGCGGCGGTGGCCGAGGCACGGGCGGCGTTGGCCGAGGTCCAGGCGTCCTCGGCGGAGCCGCGGGCGGCGACGGCGGATGCCTTGGCCCAGGCCGCTGAGGCGGTCGCCTCGCGGGCGGCCTGGTGGGCGTCCGCCTCGGCCCTGCGGGCGGCCTTGGCCGACTCCTTGGCCTCGGCGGCGGAGGCCTCCGCCTCCTTGGCCGATGCGCGGGCGTCGTCCGCGTACTTCTTGGCCTGCGTGGCCGAATCGCGGGCCTGCTTGGCGTACTTCTCGGCGTCCGCGGCGGCCCTGCGGGCCAGCGCTGCGACGCGTGCCCCCTCGGCGGCGTGCTTCTGCGCCTGGGCAGCGACACCGGCGGCGCCGGCGATCATCGACTGCACATCGGCGACATGGGTGGCCGTCAGCAGGTCCTTGCGCTTGGCCTTGAACTGGCCGGACTCGATGAAGGCGTGCAGCAGCTGCGGCGGCCCCTCCAGGGCGATCCGCGCCGCGGCCTTGACCTCCGCGCCGCCGCTGTTGACCAGCTGTACGGCCCGGACCCGCTCGTCGGCCTCCCGGGCGGCGTACTGCCCGGTGGTGATGAACGCGCGCAGCGCGTCCGTCGAGCCGTCCTTCAGCGCCGCCTGGGCGGCCTCCTTCACGCCGCGCTGACTTCCGTCGGAGATCTGGACGACCCGCACGCGGTAGTCGTTGGCCGCCGCCTTGTGCTGGCCCTCCTTCAGGAAGGCGCCGATCGCTCCGGCGTCGCCGGCGAGTGCCTTCTCGGCCGCCGACCGGACCGACGCGGACTCCGCCTCGTCCGCCAGGCGCTCGACCCGGGCCCGGTCGTCCTGCTCCACCGCGGCCTGCCGGCCGGAGCGGACGTACGCACGGATGTCCTCGTCCGAACCGGCCAGCGCGACCTCCGCGGCGGCCTTGCTCCACGGCCCGCGGTTCTTCATCGCGATGACCGCCATCCGGCGGCCCTTCTCCGCGACCTGCCGGACGTCCGCGTCCGGCTTCGCGGCCTCGGCGGCCAGCCGCTCGGCCTCCTCGTCGAGGCTCTTGGCCTCCTTGGCGACGCGGGCCGCCTCGGCCTTGCGCTCGTCGTCGGTCTCCTTGAGGTCCTTGGCCCGCTCGATGGCCGCGTCGGTCCGGGCGCTCAGTTCGGCCGCCTCGGTCCTCCGCGCCAGCTCCTGGATGCTGCGGGCCTTGGCGACCGCCTTGGTGGCGACGTCGGCGGCCTTCTTGGCCGCTTCGGCGTGCGCGGTGGACTCCTTGGCGGCGGTGGCCGCCTCCCCCGCGTGATCGGCCGCCTCGTCCGCGAACTTCGCCGCGTTCTCCGCGTGCTCGGCGGCGTCCTTGGCCGCGTCGCGCGCCTCGTAGGCCGCGGCTGCCGACTGACGCGCCAGCTCCTCCGCGGAGTTCGCCGCACGGGTGGCCGCCCGTGCCTGACGGCGGGCCGCGGCAGCGGCGGCGTCGGCCGTCGCCGAGTGCGCGCCCGCGGCGTCGGCGAAGCCGCTGGCCTCGCTCGCCGCGGACGCCGCCGCGTCGGCGTTCGCACCGGCGCTCGCGGCCGACCGGGCCGCGTCACCGGCGGCCGTCGCCGCGACACCCGCCTGCTGTGCGGCCTCCGCCGCCAGCTTGGCGCCCTTGGCCGCGTTGCGCGCCTCCTCGGCGGCCTTGCGCGCCGTGGCCGCCTGGCCCGCGTCGGTGGCCGCGGCAGCGGCGGCACCCCGTGCCCGTGAAGCCGCCTCGGCCGCACCGGCCGCGGCGGACGCCGCCTGGGCCGCGGCGTTGGCCGCCACCCGTGCCGACTGGTTCGCCGCCCGGGCCGCGCTGATGGCCTCCTGCGCCGCGGACGCCGCACCGCGCGCCGCGTCGGCGGCCCGTCCCGCGGCGCTCGCCGCCCGGTGGGAGTCCTTGCGGGCCTCTTCCGTCTCCTTCGCGGCCTTCTGCGCCGCCTCCTTGGCCAGCTTCGACGCCTCGACCGCGCGCGCCGAGGCCTCCTTGGCGGCTTCGGTCTGCCGCTTCGCCTCCGCACCGGCGGCCTTGGCCTGCGACGCCAGCTGGGCGATGCTCGCCCGCTCCTGGTCGCGGGCGCGGGCCACGTGCTGCCCCACCTCGAGGAACTCGCGCACGTCCTCGATGGAGCCGTTCATCGCGACCTTGGCGGCCTCCTTGGTGGCGGGTCCGCCGGTGGCCATGATCTGCGTGAGTTCGACCCGGTCGTCGGCCGCCCGGGCGGCCTCCTGACCAGAGTTCAGGAACGTGCGGACGTCCTCGATGGAGCCGTTGAGCGCGGCCTTGCCGGCTTCCTTGGTCCCCCGGCCGCCCTCGTTGATGATCTGGGTGACCTGCACCCGCTGGTCCTGTTCGAGCGGCGCCTGCCAGCCGCTGCCGAGGAACGCGCGGAGCTGTTCGGGCGTTCCGCCCAGGGCTTCCTTGGCCGCGTCGCGGACCCCCCGGCCGCCGACCGTGAAGATCTGCGTGGTCGTGACCCGGTCGTCGTGGAGTTCGGCGACGGTCTTCTCGGCGTCCAGGAAGCGCCGCACATCGGCGTCGCTTCCCATGAGCGCGACCTCCGCCGCGGCCTTGACCCCCGGTCCGCCCTCGCGCCAGGCCTCGACCACACGGCCGCGGTCGGTCGCCGGGATCGGGCTGGTGACGCTGTCGTCACCGGGCCCGTCGTCCGCGAACGCCGGGCTCGCGCCCAGAATCCCCGCGGTCAGTGACAGAGAAAGGGCTCCGAGGCACAACGTGCGTATGCCACGGACCCATCTCCCCCCTGTTCTGTTCAAGTAGATGCTACCTCTCCATTTTCAAACCCGGCTCAATCGCGGCGGGTTGCCGAGAATTCGGCCGACTGAGCATAACCGCGCCGGATGTGACGGAAAGATTACGAAGAGGAACGGAGAATTCCGGCCCGGAGCGCCGCCCATCGACTCCCGTTCCACCAACTGCATTGTTGTTACGGACTCGTTATCGCCGCTCTCCCCGGCGAACACCGTTGTAAAAGGGTGCTAAATTTCGGCAGGCCCGGAGGAACGGGCCATCTCTTGCGGCGGTTTCACTCACCGCACGCCACCCGGAAGGAACCCCTGGTGAAACTTCGCATGCCCGGAATACTGCTCGCCGGCCTCGCCGCCGCAGCCGTGGCCGTGGTCGGCGTCTTTGCTCCGACTTCTGCTTCGGCTGCCCAGAATGGCGCGAAACCCGCTGCTCAGGCGGGATCTGATGGGGCGACTCCGCCGTCCGCGGTCGAGGACTTCACCTACCCCCTGGCCGACCGAATCCTCAAGGACAAGGGAATCGTCCTGCGCAAGGGGGACGGCCACATCCTGCTGACCGAGTGCAGCGAGCCCAACCAGATCCAGGTCTGGACCCGGCAGAACGCGGAAGGAAAGTTCTGCTTCCGCGTCATCGGCAGGACGGGCAGCCTCACTCTGGAGGTCAATGAGGTGTTCGCGGTGCAGACGGAGGACCGCGCGGTCCGGGCCAGTCTGACCTCCGACGGAAAGTCGACGACCGTCGACATCCCCAAGGACGAACTCAAGCCCGTCGGTGAAGGCACCACCGGAAAGCCGACCGTTCTGGTCGAACTCAAGGTAACCGGCTGACCGGTGCGCTCCGGAGGCACTTCGCGGCGCATCCGCACCCCCGAGATTTCTTCTTCACGATGAACAAAGGAAAGATGAACGTGTCTGGCAGACATCCGCGCACGGCGTGGATAACAGGTCTTCTCACCGCGGTCGCGGCCGGTGTGATGCCCGCCGCCCCGGCGCACGCCGTCGTGGGCGAGGACGCGAAGGACGGGACGTACGCGTTCACCGCGAAGCTCGACATCGGCGGCAAGCGCAGCTGTTCGGGCGCGCTCGTGGACGACCAGTGGGTCCTCACCGCGGCCTCGTGCTTCGCCGACGACCCCGGGCAGGGCTTCAAGATCGCTGCCGGCGCTCCGAAGCTGAAGACGACCGTGACCGTCGGCCGGACGAATCTCACCGCGTCGACCGGCGCCGTGGTGGAGGGCGTCGAGCTCGTCCCGCGCACCGACCGCGACGCCGTGATGGTCAGGCTCGCCAAGCCGGTCACCGGTGTCGCTCCGGTCGCGCTCGCGAGCACCGCCCCCGCGCAGGGCGAGGAGCTGCGGGTCGCCGGCTACGGGCGCACCCGCGACACCTGGGTGCCCGACCGCCTGCACACCGGCACGTTCACCGTCGACTCGACCACGGGCACCACCCTCGGTCTGTCCCCGAAGAGTCCGGCCGAGGCGGCGGTCTGCAAGGGCGACACCGGTGGCCCGGCGCTGCGGGTCAAGGACGACCGGGTCGAGCTGGCGGGTGTCAACAGCCTGTCCTGGCAGGGCGGGTGCCTGGGGACCGACGCGTCCGAGACCCGCCGGGGCGCGGTCGACACCCGGGTGGACGACCTGTCCGACTGGATGCAGCAGTTCACCGCTCGCGACCTGCTGCCCAAGGCGAAGTGGGCCAACGCCGATCTGCTGGCCACCGGCTACTTCACCGGCGGATCCGCCGGCGGCAAGCGGCACATGGACCTGATCGTCCGCTGGTCGGACGGATCGGTCACGCTGTACCAGGGCGCCGACCACGACAATCCCAAGTACCCGTTCTCGGCCGAGTACAAGCTCGCCGCGGCCGGCAGCGTCTGGAAGCACGCGCGGACCATGTCCGGCGGCAGCTTCACCGGCAGTGGCTCCGACGGTCTGGTGGTCCGCTGGGTCGACGGGGAGCTCACGGAGTACACCCACGTCGACGCCAAGGGCTTCCACGGCGAGAAGACCCTGCGGCCGGCGAAGAGCAAGCCGTGGGAGAGCGCCAAGCTCGTCACGGTCGGCCGGTACACCGCGAACGCGCTGCGGGACGACCTGATCGTGGTCTGGGACAGCGGAAAGGTGTCCCTCTACTCCGACATCGACACCAACGGTGTCGGCAAGGAGACCGAGCTGACCAAGGCGAACAGCACCTGGACGCACGCCGAGCAGATCAGCGCCGGCAGTTTCACCGGGAAGGGGACCAACGATCTGCTCGTCCGCTGGTCCGACGGCGAGGGCACCATCTACCCGGGTGTCGACGCGGCGGGCTTCCACGGTGAGATCAAGATCCGGGAGCCCAAGTCCGCCTGGACCAAGGCCGATCTGGTCACGGCGGGTGCCTTCGGCGCCAACACCGTGCCCAACGACATCATCGTGCGCTGGGAGTCGGGCTCCCTGAGCCTGTACCCGGGTGTCGACAAGGCCGGTACGCACGCCGAGGTGAAGCTCGTCGGCTGACCCCACGGTTTCTCCGCCAACCCCCGGCACCATGCCGGGGGTTGGCGTCGTCATGGGTCCGGGGTCGTTGTCGTCATGGGTGCGGAACGGTGGCGTCGCCGGGTCACGAGCCCGCCGTCCGGGGCCGGTTCCGGACAGGCCGTCGGCGTGCGCAGAAATTTTTTTCGCATCGGACCAATCCGCTTCCCCGAGCGGTCCGAATACCCCGTCAAGAGCCGCTCATCCGTTCCGGACGAACCGATCGCCGAACGGTGCACCGGCCCTTCAGACCGAGACAGACCGGTTCCCGCCACCTCGGGGGAACCCCCGGAAGGGGATGCACGCCCGTGACAGTCCAGCGCACCACCCGCCTCGCCGCGCTCATCGCTCTGCCCGCCGCCCTGACGCTCGCGGTGGCCGCCCCGTCGCTGGCCGCAGGGACCGGGAAGGCCTACCAGATCGACCTGGAGCAGTTGAACGACTCGGGGGCCAGCGGCACGGTGATGCTCAGTGCCCAGGGGACGAACAAGCTGAACGTGAAGATCGAGGCCGAGGGGCTCACCCCCGGCCAGCCGCACGCCCAGCACCTCCACGGCTCCACCGAGGGCATCGACTTCCACTGCCCCGACGCGAGCGACGACACCGACGGCGACGGCATCCTCAACAACACCGAAGCCACCAAGGACTACGGCGACATCAACATCTCGCTCACCACCTCGGGCGACACGACACCGGACAGCGGCCTCGCCGTGGACCGGATGCCCGCGGCCGACGCGCAGGGCAAGCTCTCCTACGAGCGCACACTCGCCGTCTCCCCGGACGTGATCGAGCACCTCAAGGACCTGCACGTCGTCCAGCACGGCATCGACCCCAACGGCAACAAGAAGTACGACTTCGGCAAGGGCAAGAGCGAGCTCGACCCCAAGCTGCCCCAGGAGGCCACCGCGCCCACGAACTGCGGCATGGTCATGGGAGCGGCCGTCGGTTCGGTCCCGGTGGGCGGTGTCGAGACCGGATCCGGCTCCACCGACGGCATGGAGGCCCCGGGGATGTTCGCCGCGGGCGGTCTGACGCTCGTCGCGGCCGCGGGCGCGCTCGCCGTCGCCCGGCAGCGGGCCCGCCGATCCGCGCAGAACGGCTGAGGGGAGAAGCACGATGAGCCGATCGCATCACGGTTCCCGGGGCAGGTCGCGCGGCCTTTTCGTCGCCATCGGCGCTGTCCTCGCGGTGGCCACGACGGTTCTGCTGGTGGTGGGGCTGTCCCGCCAGGAGTCCGCTCCACCCAGCGCGGCACCCGCCGCGCCGCCCGCGCCCCCGGCCGACGGCGGCGGCGGGCAGGCGGGCGGCGGCGAGGCCGCGCCCGGGGGCAAGGCGGCAGCGTTGCAGGCGTCGCCGCCGCAGCGGATCTCCATACCCTCGCTCCAGGTCTCGTCGTCCCTGGTGGACCTGGGGCAGGACAAGCGCGGGGCCATGGAGACACCGACCGACCCGGACAAGGCCGGCTGGTACACCCCCGGCCCCACGCCCGGCGCGAAGGGCCCCGCGGTGATCGCCGGTCACGTCACCTGGAACGGCGCGAAGGCGGTGTTCTTCCGGCTCGGCGAGCTCAAGAAGGGTGACGACATCGAGGTCACCCGGCAGGACGGCCGGACGGCGAAGTTCACCGTCGACAAGATCGCCCAGTACCCGAAGAGCAAGTTCCCGACCCTGGAGGTCTACCGGAACATCGATCACGCGGGGCTGCGGCTGATCACCTGCGGCGGGGACTTCGACAAGGCGAAGCACCACTACTCGGACAACGTGGTGGTCTACGCCTCCATGACCGGAAACGCCTGAGCGCGGCGCCGGGCGGCCCGCGGGGCCCGAGCGGAGGCGACCGGCGACGGCGCCTCCGCTCTGCCGTTCCGCCCGGCCGCTCCGCCGTTTCCGCTCGGCCGCTCCGCTGTTCCGTTCCGCCGTGTTCCGCTCCGCCGTTCCGCCGCGGATCCTCCTTCCGGCGCGCGCGTCCGGCCGCGTCCGGCAGGTCCGGCGGGCCCCGTGCCACCCGGCGCGGGCACCCGCGGGCCCGGCTGCCGGACCCCGCTCCCGGCGCCGCGTCCGCTCGCCACTTTCCTCCCCGGAGCGGTCGCAGAACAATGGATCGGGTATGGGTCTATTGGGTCGAAAACGTCCCAGGATGGACAGGCGACGATGAGCACACCCGAGGCGGGTCACGGCGCGAGCGCGGACAGCCCGTTCGATGTGACCCATGCGGCGACCGTGGTGGTGGACTCACGCGGTGTGATCGAACGCTGGAGCCGGGGCGCGCAGACGCTCCTCGGCTACGCCGCGGGGGAGGTCGTGGGCGGCCCGGTGACCGCACTGCTCGCGGTCGGCGGTGAGGCCGGTGACGCCGCCGCGCCCCTCTCCGAGCGGCGTCAGACGGGCGACGGCTGGGAGGCCGTCGCGGCCGTACGGCACCGCGACGGGCACCGGCTGGAGCTGGGGCTGCGGGCCTGCCGGCTCTGGGAGGCGTCCGGCAAGGTCAGCTGGCTGGTCGCCGTCACCGATGTGGTGGGCCTGCGGAGCTGGGAGCGGGATCAGGCGGTCCTGCGGGGTCTGTTCGCCCAGTCCCCCATCGGCATGGCCGTCGTCGACCCCCGGCTGCGGTACCTGGCGATCAACCCGGCCATGGAACGTCTCGACGGGGTGTCCGCCGCGCAGCGGCTGGGGCGGCGGCTCGGGGAAGCCGTCCCCGGCCTCGACGGCGCCGCCCTGGAACGGGAGGCGCAGCAGGTGCTGGAGTCGGGCGAACCCATGCTCACCTTCCAGCAGCTGACCCCCTCCTCGGCCGACTCGGGTATGCACCCGGGGCGTGACCGGGTCCGGTCCGGTTCCGCCTTCCGGCTCCTGGACCACACGGGCGAGGTCCTCGGCGTGTGCCACACCGTGCTGGACGTCACCAGCCACTACCGGGCCCGGCAGCGCCTGGACCTGGTCAACGAGGCCAGCGGGAGCATCGGCACCACGCTCGATCTGCAGCACACGGCGCAGGAGCTGGCCGAGGTGCTGGTGCCGCGGGTGGCCGACTTCGTCTCGGTCGACCTGCTGGACGCCGTGGTCCGCGGGCAGGAGCAACTGCCGGGGCCGGTGGCGCCCACCGCGCTGCTGCGCCGGGCGGCGCACCGGTCGGTCCAGGAGGACCTTCCGGAGGCGGTGGTGGAGCCCGGTGAGCAGACGAGCTACGCCCCCGGGTCGGCCCCGGCGCGCTGTCTGGCCACGGGCCGGCCGACCCTGACGCCTGTCGTGGATCTCTCCGCCCCGTGGCTCGCCGAGGACCCGGCACGTGCCGCCAAGATGCGCGAGCTCGGCATCCACTCGGCCCTGGTCATGCCGTTGCAGGCGCGGGGGATCACGATGGGGGTGGCCACGCTCGCCCGGTGGAAGAACCCGGAGTCCTTCGGCGAGGAGGATCTGCTGCTCGTCGAGGAGCTGGTGGCGCGGGCCGCGGTCTGCATCGACAACGCCCGCCGCTACACCCGGGAGCACAACGCGGCCCTGATGCTCCAGCGCAGCCTGCTCCCGCACGACCTGCCGAAACAGAGCGCCGTGGAGGCTGCGTACCGCTATCTGCCGGCCGATGCCCAGGCCGGGGTGGGCGGGGACTGGTTCGACATCATCCCGCTCTCCGGGGCCCGGGTCGCGCTGGTGGTCGGCGATGTCGTCGGCCACGGGCTGCACGCCGCCGCCACCATGGGGCGGCTGCGCACCGCCGTCCACACCCTGGCCGACCTCGACCTGCCCCCGGACGAGCTGCTCGCCCACCTCGACGACCTGGTGATCCGCCTGTCGAACGAGGAGGAGGAAGCGATGGGCGACGCGGCCGAGGGAGTCGGCGTCGGCGTCATCGGGGCCACCTGCCTGTACGCGATCTACGACCCGGTCTCGCGCAGGTTCACCGTCGCCCGGGCGGGCCACCCGAGCCCCGCCATCGCACATCTGGTGGAACCGGTCGAGTTCCCGGCCGTGCCCGCCGGGCCCCCGCTGGGGCTCGGGGGCCTGCCGTTCGAGTGCGCGGAGATGGAGCTGGCCGAGGGCAGCGTCGTCGCCTTCTACACCAACGGCCTGATCGAGGCGAGCGACCGGGACGTCGACGTCGGGTTCGAGCGGCTGCTCTTCGCGCTGGCCCATCCGGACCGCCCGCTGGAGGAGATCTGCGACACCATGGTCCGTACGGTGCTGCCGGACCGCCCGCGGGACGACGTGGCGTTCCTGATCGCCCGTACCCGGGCCCTGCACGACGAAGACGTCGCCTCCTGGGACCTCTCCGACGACCCCGCCATCGTGGCCGAGGCCCGGCACATGACCGGCCGGAAGCTCGCGGACTGGGGCCTGGAGGCCGCGGTGTTCACCACCGAGCTGATCGTCAGCGAGCTGGTGACCAACGCCGTCCGCTACGGCACTCCCCCGATCAGCCTCCGCATCATCCGCGACCGGACGTTGATCTGCGAGGTCTCCGACGGCACCAGCACCTCCCCGCACCTGCGCCGGGCGCGCAGCACGGACGAGGGGGGCCGGGGCCTGTTCCTGGTGGCGCAGTGCGCCCAGCGGTGGGGTACCCGGTACACGGCGGGCGGCAAGACGATCTGGGCGGAGCAGCCGCTGCCCCCCGCACCGGCGGAGCCCAAGGAGGACTGACCGCCGGCCGCGGCGGGCGCCTCCCGGCCCGGGCGGGCCGGCGGGCCGTCAGCCGGCGGGCACCGCGGTCACCGGCGGCTTCCGGAGCAGCAGCAGGGCCGCGTCGTCGCGCAGCCGGCCGCCGACGTGCGCGAGCAGTTCGTCGTGGAGACCGGACAGGGTGCGGGCCGGCTCCGGCGACACATGGCGGGCGACCCGTTCGGCCAGCGGGTAGAACTCCTGGCGGTGGTTCCGGGCCTCGGTGACCCCGTCGGTGTAGAGCAGCAGCTGGTCGCCGTCGGCGAACGGCAGGACCTGGCGGACCGGCACGTCGTCGGAGAGCGCGCTCAGCCCGAGCGGCGGGGCCGGGCGGACGGGGCCGACGGAGACCACATTGGACTCGCCGACCAGCAGCGGCGGCGCGTGCCCGCAGTTCACCAGCTCCAGGCGGCCCGCACCCGGGTAGCCGGCGACGACGGCGGTGACGAAGTCGTCGGACCCGAGGTTGCGCGCCAGGCTCCGCTCGATCCTGCTCACCACTCCGACGAGGTCCGGCTCGTCGTAGGCGGCCTCGCGGAAGACGCCGAGGACGAGGGCGGCCGTGCCGACCGCGGGGAGGCCCTTCCCCCGGACGTCGCCGACGATCAGCCGCACCCCGTACGGCGTGGGGACGACGGCGTAGAGGTCCCCGCCGATCCGGGCCTCGGCGGCCGCGGCGCTGTAGCGGACCGCCACCTGGAACGGGCCCACGGTCGAGGGCACCGGCCGGAGCAGCGCGTGCTGGGCGGCCTCGGCGACCGAACGGACGTCGGCGAGCACCTGCTCCCTGCCCCGGCGGCGGGCGCCGGCCAGCGCGCTGGCCAGGGTGACGGCGGCCACCGCGCCCAGCACGAGCAGCTGTTCCCGGATGCCGGGGCCGCCGCTGCGGGCCGCGAGTCCGGCCCCCAGGGCCACGGCCAGCAGGCCGACCCGGATGATGCCCCACGGCGAGCCGGTGACGGCGGCGAGGGCGGGCCCCACGGCGAGCAGCGGCAGCCAGTAGGGCGCCGTTCCGCTGACGAGGCCGAGCAGGGCGACGGCCGTGACGATCAGCAGGGGGAGGCCGGCGGCGAGGTCGTCGGCGCGGAGCCGGGCGCCGAGGGCGGTGGCGCTCCGCCCGGCCGCGGTGGCCGCACGGCGGGCGCGGCCGGGGACCCCGGTGGCCGGGCGGCGGGTCCGGCGCGGTTCGGGGCCGGCCGCGGCCCGCCACGGCTGCGGGGTGTCGCACTGAGGGCTTTCGGCCTGGCTCATGTTCCTGATGGGCCGCTCTCTCGCTCGTGACGGTCGGTGGGGCGGACAGCCGGCATCCGCAGGTCGTGCGGGGTGGTGCGGCGGTGCGTCCGGTGAAGCTGAGGATCCGGAACGGCCGCGTATCCGGAGAAGCTGTGCAGCCGGAGGAGCTGCGCATCCGGAGAGGCTGTGCAACCAGAGAACAGGCCACCGGCCTGGACCGACAAGAGCGGCTTTTTCAGATGGTGAGCGAGAGGGCGCGGCTGACCCGGTTCGCCGTCGACACCAGCCGGGTCTCGGCGTCCTGGATCCGGGAGAACCGGTCGACCCGGACGGAGACCCCGAGCGAGCCCAGGGTGGTCCCGTCGTGGACGGGCACCGCGGCGCACGCGGTGCCCAGGATGTACTCCTCACGGTCCAGCACCGCGGCCGGCCGGGCCGCCGCCTCCAGGTCGCGGAGGAGCTGCTCGGGGCGGGTGATGGTGCGCGGGGTGAGATCGGCGAGGGGATGCCGGGAGAGGTAGTCGGCGCGCGCCTCCTCGTCCAGGTCGCGCAGGACGCACTTGCCGAGCGCGGTGGCGTGTCCGGCGTCCTCGAACCCGACCCAGAGGTCGACGCGAGGGGCCCGCGGTCCGTCGACGACCTCCACGACGCGGATCTCGCCGTCCTCGTAGAACGTCAGGTAGGCCGCGGCCGACAGTTCGTCCCGCAGCGCGGCGAGCACCGGACGGACCCGGGAGACCAGGGCCTGGCCGCGGCTGCCGGAGTGGAGCGAGTCCAGCCGGTCCCCCAGGACGTAGCCCCCGTCGTCCAGCTTCCGGACGTAGCCGTCGTGGGCCAGGGTCCGCAGCAGGTGATAGGTCGTGGCCAGCGGCGTACTTGTCTCCCGGGCCAGCTGTTTGGCCGGCGCGCCGTTCTCGTGTGCACCCACGGCCTCCATGAGACGCATCGCGCGCTGCACGGATGTGATGAGCGTGGGGCTGCCGGGGGGAGAGCCCATACCTCCAGCTTGGGTCAGCGGTGTGACGGAAGCAAGGGCCGCCCGGGGCGGCGGCAGGCCGACGGCGGGCGGGCGGCGCGGGGCCGGACGCGGCAGGACCGGACACGGCGGGGCCGGTCAGACGACCAGCGGCCGGTCCGCCGGCCGGACGGGCATGGGCAGGGTGGTGGAGCCGGCGAGGTAGCGGTCCACGGCCGCGGCCACGGAGCGGCCCTCGGCGATGGCCCAGACGATCAGCGACTGGCCGCGGCCCGCGTCGCCCGCGGCGAAGACGCCGGGGACGGTGGTGGCGAAGCCGGTGTCGCGGGCGATGCAGCCGCGGGGGTCGAGCCCGAGTCCGAGCTGGTCGATGAGGCCGGTGTCCCGCTCGGGGCCCGAGAAGCCGAGCGCCAGCAGGACCAGCTGTGCCGGCAGCACCCGTTCGGTCCCCGGCTGCGGCCGCCGCTCGGCCGGCTCCACCCCGACCAGGTGCAGCGCGCGGACATGGCCCCCTTCGTCGCCCTCGAAGCGGAGCGTGGCGGAGGAGTAGACCCGGACGTCCCCCTCGGGTCCGGGCACCGGCACGTCGTGGCCGTACCGGTCGGAGCCGCGCAGCAGGGCGAGTTCCCGGCCCTCCTCGTGCGCGGGCGACACCCGGTGCACCTTGGGGTACGTGGGCCACGGCTGGTCGGGGGTCCGCTCGTCGCCGGCCTGCGGATTGATGTCGAGCTGGACGACGGAGGAGGCGTGCTGCCGCAGCACGGTGCCCAGACAGTCCGCGCCGGTGTCCCCGCCGCCGACGATCACCACGTCCTTGCCCTCCGCGGTGATCGGCGGCTCGGTGAGGTCGCCCTCCTGCACGCGGTTGGCGAGCGGCAGGTACTCCATCGCCTGGTGGATCCCGGCCAGTTCGCGGCCCGGCACCCGCAGTTCGCGGGGCGCGTGCGCGCCGACCGCGACGATCACCGCGTCGTAGCGCTCGGCGAGCCGGGCGGCGTCCATGTCGGTGCCGACCGCGACACCGGTGCGGAACTTGGTCCCCTCCTCCCGCATCTGCTCCAGGCGGAGATCGAGGTGCACCTTCTCCATCTTGAACTCGGGGATGCCGTAGCGGAGCAGCCCGCCGATCCGGTCGTCCCGTTCGTAGACGGCGACCGTGTGCCCGGCCCGGGTGAGCTGCTGGGCGCCGGCGAGTCCGGCCGGACCGGAGCCGACGACGGCGACGGTCTTGCCGGAGAGCCGGTCCGGAGGCCGGGGCGGTACCCGGGCGTGTTCCCAGGCGTGGTCGGCGATGGCGACCTCGACGTTCTTGATGGTGATCGGATCCTGGTTGATGGCCAGCACGCAGGCCGTCTCGCAGGGGGCCGGGCAGAGGCGGCCGGTGAACTCCGGGAAGTTGTTGGTCGCGTGCAGCCGGTCGCTCGCCGCGTCCCAGTCCTCCCGCGACAGCAGCACATTCCACTCCGGGATCAGATTCCCCAGCGGGCATTCGCTGTGGCAGAACGGGATGCCGCAGTCCATGCAGCGTCCGGCCTGCTCGCTGATGATCGGCAGCAGCCCCTGACCGACGTAGACCTCGTCCCAGTCCTCGACCCGCTCCGGGACGGGACGGCGGGGGCAGGTGCGGCGGGGGGTGGTCATGAATCCCTGCGGGTCGGCCATGACGGCCTCCAGCACCTGCTCGTCGGCCTCGGTGGGGCGCCGGTCCACCGCTCCCGGCCGGAGCCGCACCGGCTCACGGCGGGGCGCACAGCGCCGTTCTGCCACCATACGTCGGCTTCTCCCGGATCTCAGCGCGGGAGGCGGCACCGGGAACGCCCGCTGCGGCTCCGCACCACCGTCCCCGACCGGAACCGGGTGAGAGACAGGGCGCGCCGCCGGGCCGCCGGTGCCCTGGCGGGGACCGGCACCGAGACGATTTTGCCGTCCCTTGAGCATCTCGCGGCCCGGCGCCGTACTTCATCACAGCCGCCTGTCCTCGTACTTCCTGCGCGCCAACGGGCCGACGACACCCGTGGCCGAAAAGGAGGAGCCGCTCGTGTCCGTACAGCAGATCCCGGCACCACCCGTCCTGGTGGAGCCGAGGAAGACCGTGGTGGATGGATCAGTGCGGGAGGTTTCCGTCCCGCCACTGGCTGTACCGCCGGCCCAGGGGAGTCTGGCCGACATCCCGTTCGACAACGCGGCCGAGGCACCGGACGCCGTGGTGCTCAGCCGGCAGCAGCCGGACGGCAGTTGGCGGGACGTGACCGCCGTGGAGTTCGCCGCCGAGGTGCTCGCCACCGCCAAGGGGCTCGTCGCCCACGGGCTGCTGCCCGGTGACCGGCTCGCCATCATGGCCCGGACGACCTACGAGTGGACCCTCCTCGACTTCGCCGCCTGGGCCGCGGGCCTGGTCACCGTCCCCATCTATCCCACCTCCTCGGCCGAGCAGACCCGCTGGATCATCCAGGACGCGGGGGCGGTCGGCTGTGCGGTGGAGGGCGTCGACGAGGCGCTGCTGATCGACGCGGAGCTCGACCGGCTGCCGCACTTCGCCCACCTGTGGCAGTTCGACGCGGGGGCGATCGCGGAGCTCATGGAGGTGGGGAAGCAGGTCCCCGAGGCCGAGGTGACCGCCCGCCGCTCCCGGCTCTCGCCGGATTCCATCGCGACCCTCCTCTACACCTCCGGCACCACCGGCCGTCCCAAGGGCTGCGCGCTCACCCACGGCAACTTCTTCGCCGAGGTCGACAACGCGATCGAGCTGCTGCACCCGTGTTTCAAGACGGTCTCCGACGAGCCGGCGTCGACGCTGCTCTTCCTCCCGCTCTCCCATGTGTTCGGCCGGATGGTCGCCATCGGCTGCCTGCGGGCGCGGGTCCGGCTCGGTCATGCGCCGAGCATCAAGACCGAGTCCCTGCTCGCCGATCTCGCCGGATTCCAGCCGACGTTCCTGCTCGTCGTCCCCTATGTGCTGGAGAAGGTCTACAACACCGCGCGGGCGACCGCGGAGAACATGGGCCGCATCGCCTCCTTCGACCGCGCCGCCACCATCGCCCAGCGCTGGGGCGAGGCCCACGAGGCCGAGGAGCACGGCGCCGGCCCGGGTCCCGGCCTCACCCTGCGCACCGCCCGGGCCCTGTACGACCCGCTGGTCTACCGCCGGATCCGGGCCGCCCTCGGCGGCAAGGTCCAGTACGCCATCTGCGGCGGCTCCCCACTCGGCCACCGGCTCGCCGCCTTCTACGCGGGCGCGGGCATCGAGATCTTCGAGGGGTACGGGCTGACGGAGTCGACGGCCGCGGCGACCGTCACGCCGCCGCTCAAACCCCGGCTGGGCACGGTCGGCTGGCCGCTGCCGGGCACCTCGGTGCGGATCGCGGGCGACGGCGAGGTGCTGCTGCGCGGCGGGCAGGTCTTCGCCGGGTACTGGGACTCCTCCCTCGGCGCGGTGGTGCCCGCGGCGGTCAGCCCTCCCCCGGTCTGGCCTCCGGCGGGCGACTACGAGTCCGATCCGTGGGCCGACCGGGGCACCTGGTTCGCCACCGGGGACATCGGGTCCCTCGACGACGACGGCTACCTCACGATCACCGGCCGCAAGAAGGAGATCATCATCACCGCGAGCGGCAAGAACGTCGCTCCCGCCCCGCTGGAGGACCGGCTGCGGGCCCACTCGCTGGTGGGCCAGTGCATCGTGATCGGGGACAACCGCCCCTACGTCACGGCCCTGATCACCCTGGACCCCGAGGGACTCGCCCACTGGCAAGTGATCCACCAGAAGCAGAAGATGACCCGGGACGAGCTGGCCTTCGACCCGGTGCTCTGCGCCGAGATGCAGCAAGCGGTGGCGGACGCCAATGAGTTGGTGTCGAGAGCGGAATCGATTCGCCGCTTCAGCATCCTGCCGGTGGACTTCACCGAGAACAGCGGGCATCTCACGCCCACGATGAAGATCAAACGCGAGGCCGTCGCCCGGGACTTCGAGAAGGAGATCGAGGCCCTGTACGAGCCGTGACGGGCCTCGGCCCGGAGCTCGTTGCCGGGATCCGTTCCCGGGCGGACGGCAGGCGGACGACGACAGGACCCAGGGCAGAATGGGCCGCATGAAGAAGCCGTCCGCAGCTCCCGCCGTCACGGATCGCCACCCGTCGCCGGAGCGTCCCCGGGTGCCGGAGCGTCCCCAAGCAGCGGAGCGTCCCCAGGCGCCGGACGAAAGGGCCGCCCCGGGGCATCCTTCGGCGGCGGACTGGGAGATCGCTCCGGTGGCGCCGGATCACCCGGACGCCGTCGCCGTTCTGCACCGGTACTACGCCGACATCGTCAGCCGGTACCACGGGCGGACCGCGACCGAGGAGGAGACCGGGGCCGCGGTCGCCGAGGACGCACGGGACGGTCTCGTGCCGCCGACGGGTGTGCTGCTGCTGGCGCGGTGCGGCGGCGTGACCGTCGGCTCGGTCGGCGTGCGGCTGCTCACCCCGGACACCGCAGAGCTCACCCGGGTGTTCGTGCTCGCCGAGGCCCGCCGCCGGGGTGGTGGCGCGCGGCTGCTCGCCGCCGCCGAACGGGCCGCACGCGGTCTCGGCGCCACCGCGGTACGGCTGGACACCCGGCACGACCTCGTCGAGGCACGCGGTCTCTACGCCCGGCACGGCTATGCCGAGATCCCGGCGTACAACGACGGGCCGTACGCGGATCACTGGTTCGAGAAGGCGCTGGTCTGACGGCTCCGGACGGCCCGTCGGGGAACGGCGGTCGCGGGCGGACGGCGTTCTCCCGCCCCGCTCCGCCCGCCCCCGGAGTGCGGCGGCCGGTCACCTCTCCGTCGGCCGATCGCCCTCGGGTATCGGCCGCCCCTCCGGCGCCGCCGGCCGCCGGCCGCCACCGCCCACGGAACGGCTCACCCGGGCGCCCAGCGCGTCCAGGTACGCGATCAGCTCCGGCGGGTCGTGCACCTCGAACTCGCAGCCCAGCACGGCGAGCCGGAACGCCAGCCACTCCAGCGAACCGGCCGCGCTGTGCAGCCGGCAGGTCCGCTCGTCGACCCGCTCCAGGTCCCCGGGGCACTCCCCGAGGTGCCCGGCCACGTCCTCCAGCGGCGCGTGGAGCGTCGCCACCGCACGGTAGCTGGGGGCGAGCTTGCTGAGCTTGTCCGCCGTGTACGCCGCCGCGTCCTCCGCGGGCAGCTCGCGCGGCTCGGTGCGGACCCCGGTCGGCTGCGGATCCCGGATCCGGTCCACCCGGAACAGCCGCCAGTCCTCCCGGTCGTTGTCATAGGCGACCAGGTACCAGCGCCGTCCGGCGGCGACGAGGCGGTGCGGCTCCACCTGGCGGCGGCTCTCCGCGCCGTTGCCCGCCCGGTAGCCGAAGCGCAGCCGCTCCCGGTTGGTGACGGCCGCGGCCAGGACGGTCAGCCGCTCGGGGTCGATCGTCGGCCCGTAGCCGAAGCCGGGCAGCGGGACGGTGGCGGCGTTCAGGGAGCCCACCCGGTAGCGCAGCCGGGACGGCAGGACCTGTTCGATCTTGGTGAGGGCACGGACGGCGGCCTCCTCGATGCCGTCCACGGCGTGCCCGGCGGCGGCCCGCAGGCCGACGGAGATGGCCACCGCCTCCTCGTCGTCGAGCAGCAGCGGCGGCATGGCGGTGCCTGCGACCAGGCGGTATCCGCCCACCGATCCCCTGGTCGCCTGGACCGGATAGCCGAGCTCCCGGAGGCGGTCGATGTCCCGGCGGATGGTGCGCGGGCTGACCACCAGGCGTTCGGCGAGTTCGCTGCCCGGCCACTCGCGCGGGGTCTGGAGCAGGGAGAGCAGACGGAGCAGACGTGCCGGAGTGTCGGTCATGGGGGCAGCCTGCCACGCATAGCGGACAGATCCCGTCCTGTTTCCCGACGCACCGATGCCCCGATGCCCCGGCACCCATCACGGTCTCCCGTTCCGGACGACCCGCTCCCCAGGACAGGCCGCTCCCGTGAGCGGACCCGCGCCCGGTGGCACCCGTGCTCCGGCCACCCTGGACGAGCCCTGCCACGGGTGGGCGGCACCGGACGGGCCGCACCGGACGGGCCGCAGGCTCAGGCCGTGCCGGGCAGCGGGGTGACGGGGGACGGCAGGGCGGCACGGGGCTGGCCCATGGAGCCGGCCGAGCCGCCGTACAGATACCGCTGGAGGGCCGACTGGAGCCGCTCGACATCCGGGTACGGCCGGACGACGAGCCGCAGGAACTGACTGCTGCTGCCCAGCTTGTTGCCGCACTCGCGCACGAACAGGTTGTGCTCGCTGAGCAGATAGTCGCGCAGCTGCACACCGTCCACCCCGTCGGGCAGCTTGACCAGCAGGAAGTTGCCCTGGGAGAGGAAGACCACCATGCCGGGCAGCCCGGCGAGGGCGAGGGACATGTTGGCGCGGTCGCGGGAGAGCAGGGCCAGGCTCTGCCGGTACTCGGCTCCGTACTCCTTGAGCATGAAGACCACGGTCTCGGCGAAGGAGTTGAGGTTCCACTTCGGCAGGGCGTCGCGGACCTTGGCCGCGAGAGCGGGATTGGCCACGAGATAGCCGAATCTGATGCCGTGCAGACCGAAGTTCTTGCCCAGGCTCTTCAGGACGACCACATTCGGGCGGATCGCGGCCTCGTCTGCCACGGAGGCGGAACGTTCGGCGTCGACGAAGTCGATGAACGACTCGTCGACGATCACCAGGTCCAGGTCCACGAGTTCATCGAGGAACCACAGGATCTGCTGGCGTCTCAGGTAGCCCCCGTCGGGGTTGTTGGGGTTGCAGACCACGGCCACCCGGGAGCCGCGCCGCCGGATGAACTCGGCGTACTCCTGGAGGTCGAGGGCGAAGTCCTGCTCCTCGCGCAGCGGGAACATGTCCACCCGCTTCCCGGTCTCCAGGGGCTGGTCGGTCCAGCGTCCGAAGGTGGGGATCGGGATCGCCAGGCTCTCCTTCACCAGGAGGTGGTCGATCCAGGTGATCAGCTCCGTGGAGCCGTTGCCCATGGCGACGGTCTGCGGGTTGAGACCGAGCACCCCGCAGAGTTCGGCCGTGATCGTCCCCGCGTCGCTCGGGTAGTACTTCAGGATCGATTCCAGCGACCCCTGGAGCCGTCCGAACATGTCCGGCGTGGGGAAGTAGGGGTTGCAGGGGATGCAGAAGTCGATCCGCTCCGTCGCCTCCGGCTCCTGGTAGGCGTACGGCGTGGCGAACTCGGTCCGTTCGGGACGGTCCTGGGGGACGTCCGGTGCCAGGCGGTTGAGCATGGCCCAGGAGGGACTGTGCGCCGTGCTGCGCAGTGCCGCATCGATGGGTTGGGACACGGCTGAACTCCTTCCGGAGCGGCCGCACGGCATCCGCGGGCCGCCTCCGAGCTACCGGTGGGGGATGGTTCGTGAAGCGGTGGGCCGGGGACGGGCCCTGCCGCGCCCTGCGAGCCCGCGTGCCCTCAGAACGGCCGTCGCCGGACGACGGCGAAGACGACCGCCGCGGCGACGGCCAGGATCGCCCCGGCCACACCGGCCATCAGCGGGGAGACGGGCGTGGAGCTCGAATCGGCGGCCGCCGGCTGCGCGGGGGCGGGCTCCCGCCGGTCCGCGGCCTGCCTGGAGTCCGCTCCGTTCCCGGTACTCGCCGCGGCCCGCGAGTCCCCTCCGCCCCGGGCCCCCTCGGCGGGCCGGGAATCCGCCGCGCCCGGGGAGCCGTCGTCCGCGCCCGCGGCCTCCTCGCGGCCCTTCCCGGCTCCGGCGGCTCCGGCGGTGCCTTTGAGGACGACATCGGAGCAGGAGTAGTAGGTGTCCGGGGTGTCGGTGTTCCGCCAGACGGTGTAGAGGACATGACGACCCGTCGTCGAGGCGGGCAGCTTGCCCCTCAGGTGGTACGCATCGCCGTCGAGCTGCGGGTCCCGCGAGGTCAGAAAAGGCTTCCGCTCCAGGTCGTCCCAGGTCAGGGGCGTGGACGGGTCGTAGCCGCCCTTGGTGAGGTAGAGGCTGAAGGTCCCCTGGTGCGGGATGGTCGACCGGTAGGTGAGCGTGAAGTCGTCGCCCGCCTTCAGCGTCGTGGCGGGCCAGTCGCTCCGGGCGATGTCCAGGCCCCGGTACCCGTCGAGCCCGGCACTGCACAGCGCTCCGTCGGGAATCCTCTGCCGGTCCCGGCCGCGGACGTCGGCCACCCGCAGGTTGTCCCAGTCCTCGAACAGCCGGCCCCCGTTGGCCTTCACGGCCGCCGCGCAGGCGGCTGATCGCGCGGCCCCCTCCCCCACCGGACTGCACGCGGCCGCCCGGCTGACCGGATCGGTCGGCGCGCCGTGCGCCGCCGCCGGGCCCGCGGTCACGGCCGTCATCAGGAGCGGAACGCCGCCGACCAGGGCAGCCACAGCGGCATTGCGGTGCACAGTCATCCGCGGGAGACCTCCTTCACCGGTCCGGCGGCAGGTCCGCCTGCGGTGTTATACGGGTCGGCCCCACCGCGCGTTCACCCGGCACGCGGCGGATGATCAGCGAACCGCGGAAGCCGTTGCCGGCCCCCGGACGCTCAGCGCCCGGCGCCCCCGGCGCCGAAGCCGGTCTGTTCGGCCCACAGGTGGGTGCAGTTGGGGCACTGCAGATGGACCAGGCTTCCGGAGTTCGCGAGCAGGTAGCGCCAGTGGTCACGGCAGGTGCGGCCGGCGCGGCAGACACCGCAGTCCCGGTCGTCCCGGCAACGGGGACAGTTCACCCAGGCGCGGCGCCCGATGTCGGCACTGGGATCAAGGGGCAGCACGGCCGTCACCGTCCCGGGGCGGGAGGACACCGGCCTCCACGAGCCTGCGGTAGGTCTCCTCCTGCTGCGCGTCCAGGCCGGAGTACAGCAGCCGGTAGGCCTCCTCCTCGGCCTGCAGCGCCGCTGCCGGATCCCAGTCGTCCCCGAGCGCGGCGACGACCTCCGCCCGGCGGCGTGCCTCTTCGAGGGTGAGGTCGAGCTCGAAGACATGGTGCTCTGCGGTGCTGCGGTCGCTCATGGTGCGCTTCCTGGTCGGCTCACGGACGCGTCCGAGTTGTGTATCAAAGGCGGCCGGACCGAGGAAGCGTCAGCCCGACGGCGACCATGACAGGGAGATACCGAGCAGTCCACCCACCGCAGCCGTTAGTGCGCATAAAGGACATAAGGTGCGACGTTTGGCGAACTATGCCTGTTATGCGCGAATCGTTCCATGTGATGCACTCCACCCCGATCCGGGCCGCCCGACACCGGTCGGCGCCGTTCCGCCCCGTACAGCGGCGCTGTACGGGGCGGTATCCCTGCCGGCCGGAGCGGCGGAGCCCGGTGTCAGCCGCAGCGGCGGCCGGTGTTGATGCAGGAGACGGCCTGACGCATCAGCCGGCCCGACATCACGTTGATGAAGTCCCCGTGGTCCGTCACCGGCTGGTGCAGCTGCTCGGGGAAGCTGTCCACGGCGAAGACCGAGCCCGGCTTCACGTCGTACGTGATGCGCTGCACCAGCTGCGGAATGGCCCGGAAGCCGGCCTGGCAGGAACCGTCGGAGCGCGCGAAGGCCACATGCGTACGGTGGTTGGCGCTGTCGATGTTGCGGCCGTCCCAGCAGCTCTGGAAGTTGAAGGTCCGCACCACCCTGCTGCCCGAGGGGCAGAGGGGGTACTTGTTCTTCAGCTGGCGGTTCTCGAAGCCGGTGCAGCTCCAGGACGCGTTGGCGTTGGCCGGGCCGTTGGTGAAAGCCTTGGCGTCACCGGTGATGATGCGCAGGAAGCGGGGCATGGCCGCGACCTTGGCGCTGGGGTTTCCCTTGAACGTCAGCTTCACCGAGGCCGGCTGCAGGATCTTGCCCACATTGCCGTCCTGCCCGCCGCCGGGGGCGTTCGCGTCGGCTTCCCGCTGGCCATTGCGCAGCCGCAGCACGGGCCAGTAGTGGGTGGAGCGGTCGCCATTGCTGCAGGTGGTGCCGGCCGCGGCCAGGCCCTCGTTGCTGGAGAAGGCGTCGGTGTCCAGGTTGCCGACGTAGTCGTGCATGTGGTGGGCACCGTTGCTCACGCCGGGCGCGACGATGACGTTGTCCGGGTTGAAGTGCTTGTTCTCGTTGCGTCCGCAGCGTGAACGGAACGTGCCCACCGAGGCGTTCCCGCGGGCCCGCGGCTTCGCCACGTTCGGGCGCACCGAGCGGATGTCGACGAAGTCGGAGCGGCGCGGGCCCACGGCCTGCGCCTGCCCCTGCTGCGGTGCCTGCGACTGGCCCTGCTGCGGCGCCTGCGTCTGCCCCTGCGCCGGGTTCTGTGCCGCGCCGCCCCCGGCCTGCGCGGCAGTGGTGCTCTCCTGCTTGACCGTGCACTTCACCATGGAGTTCAGCCAGTCGGGCCGCTTCCCCACGCGGTCGACCTCGGCGACGATCCGGTCCATGGTGGTGCGCCGCTGGTCCGTCAGCGGCCGGAGCACGGAGTCGTCCACCTTCTGCTGTCCGGCCTTCGCCCCCCACGAGGCCCAGCGCTTGTAGGCGTTCGCCACCTGGGTGTCCAACTGCGCGAGCTGGGCGTCCACCACGGGACGAGCCCGCTCCGGCACCTGCGAGAGCCGCTCCGCCACATCAGGGCAGTCGATGGTGGCCAGCCGCTGGGCGGCCTGTGCCGACGGAGCGGCGTTCGCTCCGGATCCGGCGGAGGCATTGCTGGTCACCAGGAAGATGCCCCCTCCCCCCAGTGCCAGGGCGGTCACCGCGGCGACCGTCGTGCCGATGACACGAGAACGTCTGTGGCCCTTGTTCTTCACGGGGCCCCTTTCCGATGGTCGTTCCTCGCCGCGGGCAGGCCCCGATAGGCGCCCCGGCCGGATACGCAAAGGGCCCTCCGTCCGGTACCACACGCCCGGCCTGCGAGAACGGGCTGTGCGTCGTCGCGGGCGGAACGCGTTTCACCCGGAAGGAAGGCTCAACGCACAGGGGGATACGGATAGCGGCAGGGATGCGTTCAACGGCGCCGGAAAGAATTTCGGGAAGATTTCACGGAGTTGCGGCAGACAGCTCGAACCCGGCCTGTGAAGGGCCGTCATCGAGGCGCGGCACAGGGTGCGGCCATCGGCGGCGCGCGGCACGGCAGTGGGCCGCGGCGGTGGCGCGTTCGCAGGCGGCGGCCGGGGGCCGCAGGCGTCCGCGGGCGGTGCCCCGGCGGGGCCTACTCGGTGCTCTGCCGGTGGCGCTTGCCGCCCGTCCGGAAGGCGTGAATCACATGCCCCTGTTCCTGGGCGACCTGCATCGCGGACTCCCAGGACAGGGCCCGGCCGCCGACGGCGAACAGCGGCCCCTCGTCCCGGTCTCCGATGAGCTCGCCGAGCAGCCCGGCGGCCCGCTCACTGAAGTCGACCTCACCGGCCGGCTGGTTCCCGCGCGAGGAGGTGGTCACTTCGCGCTCCGCGAGACGGACGTCCCGGACGTCGAGGGCGAGCAGGTCGAGGACCCGCAGATCGCCCTCCCACAGCAGCAGCCACAGGGCCCGGTGCACCGTGGAGATGGACTCGTCGGCAAGAAGGGTTTCCAGCCGTTCGAGGGTGATTGTTTCGGCCATCAGCGTCATGCCGGAGCAGTATGCCGTCGAGTCATGGCCAGGCATAGGGCTGCACGTGAACGGTGGCCGACGTCTCGGTGCGGTGGTGGCGGCACATCTGCTCCGGTCCGGTCCGTGGGAATGCAGGGCAGCCGGGCACGGGACGGATCACGGACGGCCGTCGCCGCCCGTGATCCGTTCAGTGGTCCGTCCCGGGGGTCCGTTCGGGTCCTGCCGGGCTCGCGCACCTCGCAGGACCCGAACGAACTCGCAGGACCCGAACGAAGGGGCCTACCGGTTCCGTTCGCCCTCCGGGGCCCGGGTCACCCGGAACTCCCGGATACCGGGGTGCTGCTTCGGGCTCGCGCCGCGCACCTCGATCCGGGCATAGCGGGCCGGGGTCGGCTTCGCGAGGTCGCCCGGCTTCCCGTCGGCGAAGGCGACCGGGCGCCAGTGCCGTCCGTCCAGCGAGGTCAGCACCCGGTGCGACGCCGGCGCACGGCCCGCCCAATCGGCGGAGATCCGGGAGACCCGGGCCGGCCGGCCGAGGTCGGTGGTCAGCTCGCCGCGCGCACCGTTCGCAACCCACGCGGTGGCCGCGTTGCCGTCCACCGCGGCGTTGGCGTACTGCCCCGGCTCCTCGGAGCCGGCCTTCGCCGTCCGGCAGCGTGCCAGATTGTCCGTCGGGGTCAGATCGGGCCGCCGGGTCTTCAGGACCGCCGGCGCCCCGGCACTCACCACCTGCGAACCCTGCCTCGTCTCCACGGTGAACGGCTCACCGCGGGTCAGCCGGACGGTGGTGTGCTCCGGGCCGATGGCCACGTCGTAGGTGCGGCCCTGCCAACGCAGCCCCCGCAGGGTCACGCCGTCCGACAGCTGCGGCGGGAGCGTCGGGTCCAGGTGCACCCGGTCGGCACGCCAGCGCAGCCCCGCCAGGCCGCCGGTGAAGGTCTGGAGGAAGCCGCCCTTGCCGGTCAGGAAGTCCTGGGCGGGAGAACCCGCGAGCGGGTCCTCGGCGCCGGCCTTCTCCCCGCGCGCCTCGGAGAACAGGGAGAACGGGCCACGGACGAAGGGCTTGATGGAGCGCTTCAGATAGGTGTGGACCGAGCATCCGGGCTCACCGATGGCCGCGGCGTCGATCGCGTGCACGGAGTCGGTCATGGCGGGACCGTCGGGGTCGGTGTGCGCCGCGTAGTAGTCGAGCGTGCGGGAGGCCGCGCCCTGGGGCATCGGCCATTCGAGCGGGTACATCAGCAGCACGGTGTCGGCCTGCTTGATCTTGGAACCCCGGTATCCCGCGTACTGCCGGAAGATCTTGCGATCCTTGTCGTACGGGATGCGCAGCCCGTCGGCCACGGCGGACCAGTCGCGCGGTGCGGACCGGCCCAGCAGCCGGGCGGCCTTGCCGGCGTTCCGCAGCGCGGTGGCCGCGCCGGCGTTGGTGAACACCCCGTCGTCGACGCCGTTGCTGTACTCGTCCGGCCCGGCGACGTTCTTCAGGGAGTAGCTGCCGTCACCGTTCCTGCTCGCCCGGCCCGCCCAGAAGTCGGCGATGCCCTTCAGCATCGGCCAGCCACGGGTGCGCAGCCAGTCCCGGTCGCCGGTCTGCTGGTAGTACTGCCAGACGGCGAGGGCGATGTCGCTCTGCAGATGGATCTGTGTGCGGCAGTGCGGCGGGTCCACGCTGTGGCACTCCGACGCCAGGTCGCCCTTGCTGCCGCTGGTCCAGGCGTAGAACAGCCCCTGCTGACCGAGCTTCCGGGCGTTGGCACGGGCCCCCGGCATGGTCCGGTAGCGGTACTCCAGTACCGATTCGGCCAGTTTCGGGTGGGATGCCAGCAGGCTGGGGAACATCCAGGTCTCGGCGTCCCAGAACTTCAGCCCCGCGTAGTTGTCGCTGGTCAGCCCGGTGGGGCCGATGCTGTTCGGCGAGCCGCGGCGGACGCTGGACAGCAGTCCGTACTGGCTCGCCCGCAACCAGCGCTGGAGCCGGGGGCGGCGGGGCACCTCGATGTCACTGCGCCACAGCGCGCGCCACGCCGCGCTGTGGGCGGCGAGGAGCTGCCGCCAGCCCCGGCCGGCGGCACGGTGCGAGGCCCGCGCCGCGTCCTTCCCGGGCGCCCGGGAGGTCAGTTCGGTGTCGACACCCACGTACTTGGTGAACTCGTAGCTGCGTCCGGCGTGGAACCGGACGTCCAGGGACTGGCGGGCGGTGAGCCCCTTGCCGGTGCGGGCGCGGTCGCGGACCCGTACCCCCGGGCCGGGGCGCAGCGTGGAGACGAGCGCCCCGTCGACGCGGGTGCCGTCGGTCCGGAAGCCGACACCGATCGGCCCCCGGCCGTCCCGCCCGCCGCCGACCGGGCTTCCGGTCGCGGACATCCGCCGCGCACCGCGCCCGTCGAGCACATCCGTGACGGTGGCGTCGCCCTTCCAGTGCGGGGTGACCCGCAGCCGTACCGCTCCGACGTGGGCGTTGCGCCGGTCGGCGACGACATCCTGCACCAGGTCCATGGCACGGCCGTCCCGGGTGGTCCAGGTCAGCGAGGTGCGGACGAGGCCGCACCGGAGGAACACGGTCTGCCGGTAGTGCGAGATCCGGTCGGCCGGTGTTGAGGAGTTGAAGGTATCCCCTCCGGCCGAGACCGTCATCCCGGACCAGGTCGGAAGCGCCGCGACGGCCTGCCGGTTCTCCGCGGTCTTCTTGTTGTGGGCGTAGAGCCCCGCGACGAAGGCCCCGTCGTAGCGCGGGGTGAACAGCGGCCAGCCGGTCTTCTCGCCGGCGCCCGCGTAGCCGGTGCCGGCGGGCGGCAGGCTCTGCCCGAGGTAGCCGTTGCCCACGTAGGCGTGGTGCTTCCGGCGCGGGTCGTACCGCGAGGAGGTGAGCGACCAGCCCGGCTCCTGCCCGGCCGCGGCGGTGGCCCCGGCGGACTCGGCGCGGCTCGCGGAACCGGTCGGGGATCCGCCGCCGGCGCCGGTCCGCGCGGCGCCGCCGGCAGCGGATCCCGGTCCGGCGGCACAGGACCGCGCACCGTTCCGCGGCGGGGCGGGGCGGTCGGTCACGGCGGCGGAGACGGGCTGTACCGCTCCCAGCAGACCGCAGGTGACGAGGAGGACGGTCGGCCGGACGAAGCGGCGGCGTCCTGTGGCACGGTCGTCCCGCCCTGGTGGCTGCATCGATCGATCTCCGTTCCGGACGCGCCGGTCGTCGGGCCATGTCCAAAGGTTCAGCGACGATAAAAGAGCTGAATGGAGAGGGTCAACAGATGTAAATCCACCTTCACAAGTTGAACGATATTCAGGGTGGGTGGGGCACGGCGCGTGGGGCACGGCGCGTGGGCACGGCCGCCGGCCCCGGCGGGTGCCCCGGTGGGCTCGGCGGGTGCAGCGGCTGACTCGGCGGGTGCACCGGCGGGCCAGGGCGCTCCAGGGCGGAGACCGCCCGAGAACGGCTCGATCCGGCGGTGAACCGGCCGGTTCGCGAGGGCGTCGCGCGGCAGAATCAGGGGCAGAGAAGCGAAGGCGCCATCCGACCCGAGAGGATTCCCGTGAGTCTGTACGACATTCCGCTGCGCACCCTGGCCGGCGACCCCGTCTCCCTCGCCGACCACAAGGGGGACGTACTGCTCATCGTCAATGTGGCCTCGCAGTGCGGCCTGACCCCGCAGTACGAGGGTCTTGAGCAGTTGCAGCAGCGCTACGCCGGCCGCGGGTTCACGGTGCTGGGCTTCCCCTGCAACCAGTTCGCCGGCCAGGAGCCGGGCACCGCCGAGGAGATCCGTACCTTCTGCTCGACCACCTACGGCACGAGCTTCCCGCTGTTCGAGAAGACCGAGGTCAACGGCGAGAACCGGCACCCGCTCTACGCGCAGCTGACCCGCGCCGAGGACTCCGCCGGCGAGGCCGGGGACATCCAGTGGAACTTCGAGAAGTTCCTCGTCTCTCCGGCGGGTTCGGTCGTGGGACGGTTCCGTCCGCGGACCGAACCGGGCTCCGACGAGCTCGTGGAGTCGATCGAGGCCCATCTCCCTCGCTGACCCGCATCCGCTGACTCCGGCCCGCTGAGAAGCGCCCCGTAGCTGCTGAGATCCGGCGGGACCGCCACCCGCCGCATCCGGCGGAGTCGACCGGCACACGAGCCGGCCGGAGTGCCCGGGCGGACGACCTGCCCCCGGACACCCCGGCCGGACCCGCTCCGGACGCACTGAAGCCTCGGGCACCTTCTGCGGGTGCCCGAGGCTTCAGTGTGGGGAAGGGAGGCCGGAACCGGCCGCCCCGCTACGGCTGTTCGACGCCTGCCTCGGCACCGCCGTCGGCAGCCGCACCACCGTCGGCGGCCGCACCGCCCGCGGCGGCACCGGCGTCGCCACCGGCAGCACCTTCCTCGGCGCCGCCCGCAGCGCCGCCCTCCTCCGCGCCACCGGCGGCACCGGCGGCACCGGCACCCGCGTCGGCGCCACCCGCACCGGCGGCACCGTCATCGGCACCGCCCGCGCCGGCACCGCCGTCGGCCGCACCGCCGCCGCCCGCGCCGATCTCGGCACCGGTGGCCTCGAGCGCGTCCGTGACCGGCATGAAGAAGGTCTCGCCGCCCTGGGTGCAGTCACCGCTGCCGCCGGAGGTCAGACCCACCGCGGAGTCCTCGGAGAACATCGCGCCGCCGCTGTCGCCCGGCTCGGCGCACACATCGGTCTGGATCAGACCGTTGACGATGTCGCCGTTGCCGTAGTTCACGGTGGCGTCGAGGCCGGTGACCGTGCCGTCGCTGGTGCCGGTGGTGCTGCCGCTCCGGGTCACCTTCATGCCGACACTCGCCTCGGCGGCCTTGGTGATCTCCTGCTTGCTGCCGTTCTGCAGGTCGACGGAGCTCTCCGGCGCGGCATTCGCGTCGTCGTACTTCACCAGGGCGAAGTCGTTCTCCGGGAACTTCGAGTCCGCGACCGTTCCGAGGGCCTGCTGTCCGCCCTGGTCGGACGTCCACTTCTCCGACTCGTTGCCGCAGTGGCCCGCGGTGAGGAACGCGGGCGCGCCCTGCACCTCGACGTTGAAGCCGAGGGAGCACCGGGAGCCGCCGCCGAAGATCGCGTCACCACCCTGGAGCCCCTCACCGGCCGCCGCGCCGCCGGCGTCACCACCGGCACCACCGGCACCGCCGGCACCGGCGCCGCCCGCACCCGCATCGCCGGCGCCACCAGCACCCGCGTCACCAGCACCGCCCGCACCAGCGTCACCGGCACCACCCGCACCCGCGTCGCCGGCCCCACCGGCGCCGGCGTCACCCGCACCGCCCGCACCCGCGTCACCCGCGCCACCGGCGGCGGCACCGGGGTCGGCCGCCCCGCCCGCCCCGCCGGCCGCCGCGGGGTCCTCGCCCTCGAACTTCTTGAACTCCCCGGCGGAGCGCTTGACGCTCACCATGCCGCCCATGCCGTCCACGGCCTGGTTCAGGGTGGCCATCCTCGCGCCGGTGACCGTCCGGTCGGCGATGACCGAGACCTTGTTGGTCTTCGGGTCGATCGACCACGCGGTGCCGGGCACCGAGGCCTTGCTACCGAGGGTTTGGGTGGCGGCCTTCAGCTCCGATGTGCTGTTCTCCACGATCTTCGCCACGGCGCCCTTGGCGCGCACGCTCTCCGCGGACTCCTCGTCCAGCACGTTCATCACGAGCCGCTCGGACTTGGCGTCGAAGTACCAGCCCGCCGCGTCCTTGCCGAGGTCCGAGGCGAGCGTGGTGCCGAGCTCCGCGGCCGCCGGCCCCGCGAAGGTCCGCGGGGTCGCGCTCTTGTCCTGGCTCGCGTTGGCGTTGGGGAGCAGGATGGCAGCTGCTGCGACGGCGACCGCGCCTGCCCCGACCATGGCGCCAGTCCGCTTGCTTACACGTCGGTGGTTCAACTCACTGACCTCCAGTGGGGGCGGGCCGTCTTACGGGGACGCGGCCCGGCTCGTGCGAGAACTGGTGCGCGAGACCGCTGAAGTGGTCGTGCCGGGAGGGGACGTGTCGTGCTTCCCCGGCTTCCCAGCGTCTCGTGCCCCCACCCATACGGACGCCGACCGTCAACTCGCTCAATGGGAACCGATATTCGTTCTTCGGCCCGCAGTGCGGTCCGGCACCGGTAAGGTCCGCAGGTTGCCGTCCCGTTCCGGATCGCCTCGCCCGGGAGCAGCGGATCCCGCACCCATGACGCGGACACCGGGAAACGGCGTGACACCGGCCCGGCCAGGGGCTTCGACGCGGCAGTCGGCATCGGGCGGACCGCCCACGGCACGCAACGCAGAAGGGCCCCGGCCGGGACGGGGGGACCTGGCCGGGGCCGTATGGGATGCCGAGGGGACCTCGCCTCCCCGGAATCCGGCACCGCTCGGGGCGTCACCGGATGCACCTACGAGGAGGGGTACGCCGCACACGCGGCCGCACCCACGACAGCCATCACTAGTTTAACACTGAACTGTCCCGGGCCGGAGGTCCGGGCGCGGTCGGGCGTCCGTGTGCTGCTCGGGCTTCCGCCGCACCGCCCGCCGGCGCCCGAGATGCGGTGGCTCCGGCGGCCGGTATCAGTCGCAGTCGAGCGGGAGCGGCATCGACGCGCCCACGGCCCCGTCGTTGCGGCAGAGGCCGTAGCCCTCCTCCGTCAGGTCGTCGATGATGCCGGGCAGGGCGTCCGGGAAGTGGTAGTCGAGGTGCCCGAGGACGACCCCGCCGTACTTGTCCGCCGGGGACGCGTCCCGCACCAACGAGCGGATGCCGGTCGCGCTCCGGTAGTCCTCGCCGGTCCGCTCCCAGTCGAGGGTGTCGATCGTCCAGGTGCACATCCGGTACCCGAGGGTCTCGGCGATCGACTCCTCCCGCGCCCCGAAGTCCCCGTACGGGGGCCGCAGCACGTTGCTCCGCAGCCCGTTCTCGATCTCGTAGGCCACCTCGTCGTCCGAGAGGCCGGTCAGCTGCCGGTGCGCGTAGGAGTGGTTGGCCACCCAGTGCCCCTGCTCCCGCAGGGTGGTGACGATGTCGGGGTGGTCCCGGGCGAATTCGTTGACCAGGAAGAACGCCGCCCGCACACCGCGGTCGCGCAGGTAGGTGCCGACGCGGGTGGCCCGGTAGGGGTCGCTGTAGGACCAGTCGTCGAGGGTCAGCAGAACCCGGCCGGAAGTGTTCCCGCAGCGTGTGATGTCGTAGCCGGCGGGCGTGGCGCCTGCCGTGGCAGGCCTCGCGGCGCGCACCGATGACGGCGCGGCGCGTTCCGGTGGCGACGGCGCGGCAGCGGTCCGCAAGATCGGTGCGGCGGCTGCCGTGGTGGCCGTGATCTGGCCCAGTGCCAGCGCGAGCGCGAGCAGTCCGGCTGTCCGTATCGTCACGTCGGCTCCCCATGCTCCGGTCCGAGGCCCCGGGAGCGAACGTAGAGTCGCCCCTTCCGCCCGGCATGCCGGGCGGGCCATCGGAGTGACGGCCGCCGGGGGCGGGCGAGTGCCTCCCCCGGTCTCCCGGCAACGCGGGCCGCGGGCCGGCCCCTCCATCGGCCCAGCACAGCGCGCGCCGGGCCGTCCCCTCGACAAGACTGCTGTGCATGGCAGAGCGAGAGAAACGTACGCGAGCCGCGACGGTCGCTGCGCGGAAGCGAGGAGTGGGCGGACCGGAGGACGCGGCCACCCGGGCCGGCCAACGGCTCGCCGGTCTGATCTGCCATCCGACGGAGGGTGTCTCCGCGGTGCGCCGGACCGATGAGGGCTGGCTCGTCAGCGTGGACGTCCTGGAAGTGCCCCGCATCCCCGACACCACCAGTCTGCTCGCCACCTACGAGGTCGAGCTCGACCGGGACGGCGAAATGCTCCAGTACCGCAGGGTCCGGCGCTACCGACGCGGCGCATCCGACGACTGAACCCACGTGCTCCGCCCGTGAGAGGACTCCCCCGCCATGCAGACGACCACCACCTACACCGATGAGGTGGTCTGCGTTCCCCGCGCAGGCAACCTCTACGACGTCCTGGAACTCATACTCGACCGCGGCATGGTGATCGACGTCTTCCTCCGGGTCTCCCTGGTGGGCATCGAGATCCTCAAGGTCGACGTCCGCATCGTCGTCGCCAGTGTCGACACCTATCTGCGGTTCGCCGAGGCCTGCAACCGCCTCGATCTGGAGCACGACTCCGGCAGCAGGACCGTCCCCGAGCTGTTCGGCGTCGGCGGTGGTGGCGGCATGGCAGCCGGCATCGGCAAGAAGACCGCCAAGAAGGCCGCGAAATCCGTCGGAGAGAAGGTCCGGAAAGCCGTCGGCTCCGGCGAGGACGAGGACGGCAACGGCGAGGAGAGGGAAGCCCGGCCACGGCGCCGCAGCAGCACGGCGACCCGCACCCGGCGCCGCTCCGAGGAGGAGTAGTGACCCATGGCCGCACACGGCCTGTACGTCTACGGCATCACCCGGTCCGGCCACCCGCTGCCCGGACGGCAGCCCGGCGTGGGCGGACCCGGCGCTCCGGTGCGGCTGCTCCCCACGGGCCGGCTGACCGCTGTCGTCAGTGACGCCCCTGCGGGGCTGCGGGCCCGGCGGCGCGATCTGACCGCGCACCAGGATCTGCTGCTGGCGCTGGCGAAGGCGGGGCCCGTCCTGCCGATGCGCTTCGGCATGGTCGCGCCGGACGAAGCGTCGGTGCTCCGGCAACTGGCCGCGGAGGAGCGGACCCATCTGGCGGCGCTGGAACTCCTCGACGGGCAGCTGGAAATGAACCTCAAGGCGTTTCCGGTGGATCACTCCCTGGCCGCGCTGATCCGCGAGGACCCGCAGATCCGGCGGCTGCGCGAGCAGGCCCGGCGGCAGCCGGGCTACGAGGCCGACCTCCGGCTGGGCGAGGCCGTGGCGGCCGGGCTGACCCGCCGGGCGGCCGAGGCCGCGGCGCGGATCCTGGACGAGCTGCGGGCGGTCGCCGGCACCTGGACCCGCGGGCCCGAGGTCACCGGGTGTGTGCTCAACGCCTCGTTCCTGGTCCCCCGGTCGGAGACCGGCCGGTTCCACGACGTGGTGCACCGCGGCACGGCCGCGCTGCGGGACCGCGTCGAGCTCCGCGTCACCGGGCCGCTGCCCTGCTACAGCTTCGTCGACTGCGACCCCCGTCCACAGCCCCGTCCCGTACCGGCCGGAGCCTGACATGGGTCTGTTCACCGAACTGCTCCTGCTGCCGCTGGCCCCCGTGCGAGGGGTGCTGTGGGTGACGGAGCAGATGGCCGAGGCCGCGGACCAGGAACTGCGGGATCCCGGGGTCGTCCGGGCCCGGCTGGTGGCCCTGAACGAGGCGCTGGAAGCCGGAGAGATCGGCGTCGAGGAGTTCGAACGCGAGGAAGAGAAGCTGCTCGACCTGCTGGAGCAGCGACAGGCCGCACCACGTGCCTACGTCAACTGACCGGGGAGCACTCCTGATGAACGACAGCACAAAGGCCGCCGTGGCGGTCGCGGTCGTGGGCGGCTACGTCCTCGGCCGGACCAAGAAGGCCAAGCTCGCCTTCGCCGTCATCTCCATCGTGGCGGGCCGCAAACTGCCGCTCAACCCTCAGGAGCTGCTCACCCAGGGTCTGCGCAAGCTCGCGGACACCCCGCAGTTCGAGCGGCTGAGCGAGCAGGTGCGAGGGGAACTCCTGGAAACCGGACGCTCCGCCCTCGCCTCGGCGGCCGGGCGCAGCATCGACTCCTTGTCCGACACCCTCCATGAGCGCACCCGCCTTCTGAAGGAAGGCGAAGCGGAAGAGGAACCGGAGGAAGAAGAAGAGGAAGCGGAAGAGGAACCGGAGGAGGAGGAAGAGGAGGAAGAGGAGGAAGAGGAGGAGCCCCCGGGGCGCCGGCCGGCCCGGGCGAAGGCCCCCTCCGGACGTGGTACCGGGAAGGCCGGAGCCGCGCAGAAGACCGCGGGAAAGAAGGCCGCGAAAAAAACGCCCCCGAAGAAGGCCGCCGAGAAGCAGGGCGCCCCGGCGAAGAAGGCGGCTTCCAAGAAGACCGCTTCGTCCAAGAAGGAAGCGGCCAAGAAGTCGTCCGCCCGCCCCAGTCGCCGGAGGTGACCCGCGATGCCCACGAGCGAGAAGGACACCCCGGCGGAGAACGGATCCGGAATGGACCGGCTGCGTGCGGAAGTCAACGACTATCTGGAGGCCCGGGCACAGCGGATGGTGGAGGCGGCCGGCGCAAGGCTGACGGACCTCACCGGCCGTCTTGGTGACCTCGGTGGCGCCGGGGGACTTCTGGCGCTGGGTCAGCTCATCATGAGCGCGGAGTCACCGGGAAAGGGTGGGACCGGGCAGAAGGCGAAGGACGCCTTCGGCAAGATCAAGGACAAGCTCGGGGGCGGGGGCGGGGGCAGTGACGACGGCGGTGGCAGTGGCGGTGGCGGCGGCCGGAAGCCGTCCGACGTCAAGGTCACCAATATCGTCGAAGTCCTCGACATCGGGCAGCCACTGCGGATGGTCTACGACCACTGGACGCAGTACGAGGAATTCAGCAGTTTCATGAAGGGCGTGACCAGTGTGTCGCAGTCCGACGAGCTGGAATCGGACTGGAAACTCAAGGTCGGCCCCTCCAACCGCAGCTGGCACGCCACGGTGCTGGAGCAGGTGCCCGACGAGCGCATCCTGTGGACGTCGGAGGGCGCCAAGGCCTCGACCCGCGGTGATGTCAGCTTCCACGAACTGGCACCGCGGCTGACCCGCATCGTCGTGGTCGTCGAGTACTACCCGTCGGGCTTCTTCGAGAAGACCGGCAACCTGTGGCGGGCCCAGGGGCGCCGGCTGCGCCTGGACCTCAAGCTCTTCCAGCGGTACGTCACGCTCGCGGCCGACGAGGAGGTCGAGGGCTGGCGCGGCGAGATCCGCGACGGCGAGGTCGTCCGCAGCCACGAGGAGGCGATGGAGGACGAGGAGCGCGAGGACGAGGAGCCCGGAGCGGAAGCGGAGGACGAAGAGGAGTACGAGGAGGAGCCCGAGGACGAAGAGGAGTACGAGGAGGACGAGGAAGAGCCCGAGGACGCCTACGACGAGGAAGAAGAAGACGAGGAAGAGGAGTGAGGAGGCGCCATGACGCACTACGAGACGCAGCCGAGCCTGCCCGCCACGTACGGCCCCTCCACCACCAACCTCGCCGACATCCTGGAACGGGTTCTCGACAAGGGCATCGTCATCGCGGGTGACATCAAGATCGACCTGCTCGACATCGAGCTGCTGACCATCCGGCTGCGCCTGTACGTCTCCTCGGTCGACACCGCGAAGAAGGCGGGCATCGACTGGTGGGAGACCGACCCCGCACTCTCCTCCCGCGCCGCCCGCTCCGCCCTGACCGCGGAGAACGACGAGCTGCGGGCCCGGATCAAGGCTCTGGAGAGCCGCCCGGACCAGCCGGACCAGGGCAGCGAGAAGGAGAGGCTGGAAGCATGACGGCCGTCACCACCCGCGGCGGCGACGACACCGCGGTCTATGTGTTCGCGGTGTCCCGGGAGTGCGATCCCGCGGTGCTGGAGGGACTGGCCGGGCACGGCGAGGGCGGACCGGTCCGCTGCCTGCTCGCCGGCTCCCTGACCGCCGTCGTCCAGGACGTCCCCGCGGCGGGGTTCTCCGAGAGCGTCCTGCAGCAACGGCTCTCGGACCGGGAGGAGCTCGAACGCTGCGTCCGCGCCCACCACGGCGTGGTCACCGCGCTCGCCGCCGCCGTACCGACCGTGCCGCTCCCCCTGGCCACGCTCTACCTCGGGGAGGAGCGGGCCCGGACGGCGCTCGGTGACCGCGAACCGCGGTTCCGTGCGGCGCTGGACCGCATCACCGGCCGCGTCGAATGGGGCGTCAAGGTGTACGCGCTGCCGGAACCGGCCGCCGCCGGGCCGGGCACGGCCCCGGAGCGGTCCGCCCCCGTGGCGGTGACCGCCGCCGGGCCCGCGTCACCGTCGCCGGGCGCGGGCCGCGCCTATCTGGACCGGATCCGCGGCCGGCAGCAGGCCCGCCAGGTGCGGTACGACACGGCACTGCGCACCGCCGAGGAGGTGGACGCCGCGCTGCGCCGGCATGTGGTGGCCGGCCGGCGGCTGCGCCTGCACGGGCCGGAGACGGACGGCGAACGCCGCACCCAGGTGCTGAACTCCGCCTACCTCGCCGAGCGGGGTGCGGACCGCGAACTGGCCGCCGCCATCGAACCGTTCCGCCGTGACCCCGGCATCCGGATCGAGGTCACCGGCCCCTGGGTGCCCTACTCGTTCACCCATGAGGGTGGCGACGGGTGACGGCGGCCGGAGCGGAGTGGGGCACGGCCCCGGCGGAGGCGCTGGGGCCCCTCGGCGTGCCCCTGGTGGATCTGCTGGACCGGCTGCTCGCCACCGGTGTGGTCATCAGCGGGGACGTGGTGATCGCGATCGCGGAGGTGCCGCTGGTCCGGCTGTCCCTGCGCGCCCTGCTGTCCTCGGTGAACGAGCGGGTGCCCGCCCCCTGGCCGGATGCGGGCCCCCTGTGACCGGGAATCGGCCGGAAGCGACCGGCCGCCGGCCCGCCCGCTCCGGGAGCCGCCCCGCGGCACCCGGCCACCGCCCCGCGACACCCGGAATCCGAACCTCCGACGCCGGGGATCAGCAATCCGCACGCGGGGACCGGCCCTCCGTACCCGGGGACCGGCCCTCCGTGCCCGCGAACCGGCTCGACGTGGACGGTGACACCGTCGCCCGCGACCTGGTGGCGCTGGTGCTCACCGTGATCGAACTCCTGCGGCAGTTGATGGAACGCCAGGCGCTGCGGCAGGTCGACGAGGGCCGCCTCACCGATGACCAGGTGGAGCGCGTCGGGACGACCCTGATGCTGCTGGACGAACGCATGTCCGAGCTGCGGGATCAGTACGGGCTGCGGCCCGAGGACCTCAACCTGGATCTGGGCCCGCTGGGCACCCTGCTCCCCCGCTCCTGATCCGTACGCGCCGCCGCCCCGGTGCCGACGGCCGCCGGGAGCGGCCCCACCTCCCCGGCGGCCTCGCCCCGACCCGAGACCGCACCGCCCCCGGCGGGCGAGCGGACCGGCGCGCCGCTCGATGCCGCCCGCACGCCGCCCTCCCGGGCGTCCCGCGGTTCGAGAGTACGTTCCCGGAACGGTTGCCCAAGTGGCCTGCACGCGCCGGGACTTCACACCTGAGATGCGGCGCGGTGCGTTTATTTGTCCGCATTCATCCGGCATTCTCGCTCCATCGGCAATACGGCGACGAATGGGCACCATGACCGAATTCTCATCCGCCCTGATCGGACGGCTCTGGCGCAGCATCGCAACCGGTACCAGGTCAGCGGCGTCCACGGACCGCAGACTGCCCGGCATGGCCCCGGTGTTCATCGCCAACTTCACCTCCCGCAGCCAGTGGGTCGCGGGCAGGACCTGGGCCTACCCGAACGGAGGGCCCACCAACCGGCCGGACCACAAGCTCGACCATCTGGTCTCCGACGCCTCCCACTCCCGCACCGGGCGGTTCCTGGCGACGCGGCGCGGTGACGGCCTCTGGAACACGGGACTGCTCACCACCGAGGGCAGCTCCCGGGACTTCCGGGTGCGCACCGGGGACGTCCTGGTGACCCAGGTCCGCCTCCCCGTGCACCACGGCGCGTGGCCCGCGATCTGGACCTGGCGGGACGGCGGCAACGAGGTCGACGTCTTCGAGTACCACCCGGACAACCCGCACCTGCTGGAGCTGTCCAATCACGCGAAGAGCCCGGGGCGTTCCTACATGTCCTACCTGCACCGGTCGATCAGACCCGGCGGACGGGTGCATCTGACGGTCCACTTCGGCGCGTCGTCGCTGACCTGGTGGGTCAACGGGGTACGGGCGCACGCGGACCGGAGCGGCGTGGGCAGCAACTGGTCGGCCCACCTGATCGTGAACCTGTCGGTCTGTGACGGGGTGCGCCATCCGGCACCGGACCGCTCCGTGTCGTCCCTGTCCTTCGCGGTGGACCAACTGACGGTCTACCGGCCATGACCCGGGCCGTCCCCGCCGACCGCCGCCACCGCGCCGGCCCCGGGCGCACCCGTGACCCTCCCTCAGAGCGGCAGCACCCCAGGGCCGGTACGGCACCCGAGGACACCCGTCGGACCACCGGCCCTCCGCGGGCCGTTCGGCGCTCCGGACCACACGGAAGAACGCGCCACTTGGCGCCGCAGGAGTGCTGAAAACTGATGAGCGGTTTATGCCCCCTTTGAGTATGGAATGTGATCCTGCGCCACAAGGCGCGAGGAGTAGGAGAAGACCATGAGCAAGACCCTGAAGATGCACACCAGACGACTGGCCCTGGGGACGGGCGCCACCGCGGCGGCGATCACCCTCGGCGGGACGCTGCTCGCGGCCGGGCCCGCCCAGGCGGCTCCCGCCCAGCCGTACGGCACCGTGATCGCACAGTCCGGCGTGAACGAGCGGCAGTACCCCAGCACGGACTCCTCGATGGCCGGCTTCCTGCGGTACCGGGCCCAGGTCGGCCTGAAGTGCAAGGTCCGCGCGCAGAACATCGACGGGAACGACATCTGGTACCTGCTGCGCGACCGGCAGACCTGGGTGTCCGCCAAGTACGTCGACAACACGGGATTCGTGAAGTACTGCAAGGACGTCCAGCGCGGAAGCTACAACAACAGCGGGCACCCGTCCGCCAGGGGCTGAGCCTCGGAACGGCCGGAATGAAACGGGCCGCGGCACGGCTTCCCGCCGTGCCGCGGCCCGTTCGCTCCGGGGGCCCGGCCCCGATGACCGGGCGTCAGCCGATCAGCTGCCAGCTGACGGTGCCGTCGGCGGTGGCCAGTACCGCGAGTACGGCCAGGTCGACGACGCCCAGGGCCAGCCCGAGCAGGGCCCGGGTGCGCCGGCCGGTGCCGCGGGCCAGGGCGATGCCGCCCAGCAGGAGCGCGCACGGGCCGAGCAGCAGATTGAAGACCAGCAGACCGAGCAGCCCCAGCACGAACGAGGCGACGGCCATGCCGTCGGCGTCCCGGCCCGGCACGGCCGGGCGGGTGCGGGTCGGTACCGACAGATCCATGATTCAGCTCCCTTGATGTGATGCGCCGGATGCGGCGACGCGCCGGTCAGCGGTTCCTGTGCGCGATGCGCTCGCGGACGCCGAAGACGAGCAACCAGCCGCAGATGACGGCGGAGGCGATCAGGGTGACCGGGAGCGGAAGGTGAGCCACCGCGCCGAGGAGGATCCCGAGCAGAAGGAGGGCGGCGACGATGAAGAGCATGTCCGGCCTTTCTGTGGACCTCGAACGGAGTGTTCAGTGAACAACTGGAACAACAGTTGTTCACTGACTCCAGAGTACAGTAGCCCTCATCGGAGAACGGTTGTTTACTGAATGACATGAGCCACACCGTCGGGGTCCGCCGGGCCCAGAAACAGAAGACCCGTCAGGCCCTGCTGGACGCAGGGCTGCTGCTCCTGGAGGAGCAGAGCCTGAGCAGCCTGGGGCTGCGCGAGGTGACCCGCGCGGTGGGCGTCGCTCCGGCCGCCTTCTACCGGCACTTCCGGGACATCGGCGATCTCGGCGTCGCCCTGGTCGAGGAGTCGCTCGGCAGCCTGCACGCGATGATCCGGGCGATCCTCGCGGAGCAGGAGCGGGCCGACGGCCGGATCGCCCTCGTCGTCGAGGCCATCGCCACCCATGTGCGGGAGCACCACGCCCACATCCGGTTCATCGCCCGGGAGCGCCACGGCGGCGTCCGCGCCGTGCGTGCCGCGATCGCGGCGGAGTTGGACCGGTTCGCCGACGAGGTCGCCGCCGCCCTCGCCGCCCGCCCGGGGTACGCGGACTGGAGCCCGGACGACATGGCCATGCTGGCGCAGCTCTACGTCGACCACATGGTGACCACGGCCGCCGCGTTCCTGGAGGCGCCGCCCGACAGCCCCGAGGCCGAGGAACGCATCGCGTGTACCGCCCGCAGGCAGTTGCGGCTGATCAGCCTGGGCTGCGGTCAGTGGCGGACGGACTGACCGACGCCGCCGCCCGGGGCACCGGACTCCGCTCCGGGCCGTGCACCTTCCGGGCCCGGCGCCGGCACAGCGGCATCGGGCGGGGGCAACCGGCGGGGGCATCGGGGCGGGCGGCACCGGGGCAGGCACCGGCCCCGCGCCCGCCGGGCGCTACCAGAGCTTGTCGATCTCCCCGGGGTAGAGCTCGATACGGGCCTGCTCGAACGTTTCCGCGTACCGGACGGACCGCGGCGTGAAGAAGTCCGCCAGGGTCACCTTGTCGAACCGGTCGCTGGGGAACGGTGCCTCGGGGGTGCCGCCGACCAGCGTGGTACCGGGCAGCACCCGCCAGCCGGCCTTCTCGTAGAACCCCCGGAGCGGGGGGTCACAGGTGAAGAGCCCCAGGTCCGCTCCGCTGTTCCGGATGGCCTCGCGGGCCGCGGTCACCAGACGGTGGCCGTGTCCCCGGCCCCGCTCGGCCCGGTCGGTGACGACGGCGCTCAGCCCACTGGCGACGAAGCTCCGTCCCCGGTGCGTGAGCTCCTTGGTCAGGACGGACAGCGACGCCACCACGGTGCCCCGGTCCACGAGCACCAGCACCAGCGGGCGCAGCGCGGGATCGTGGGCGGGTCCCTCGGCGGCGCCGCCGTCCGCGGACGGCCACGCCTGCTCCTCCAGATCCCTGATCCGGTCGCGGAGTTCCGGTGGCACGGCGGCCTGCTCGTACCGTTCGATCCGCGGCACCCGGGCCGTCTCCACGGGCTCCCCCTCGCTTCTCGCGCACGTCCCCCGGAAGGCCGGTCCCGGGCGGTGGACCGAGGGTACAGAAGGCCGAGGCCGGCGGACGGTCCGGGCTGGACCTCTCAGTGCAGGGCCGGGCGCAGGGCGAGCAGCGCGATGTCGTCCCCGGTGGGCGGAGCGTGGCTGATCAGATGGCCGCAGAGCGCGGCGGCGGAGAGGTGCCGGCCCTCCGTGGCGATCCCGGCGAGCTTGCCGATGGCGTCCTCGAGGTCCTCTCCCGGGGTCTCCACCAGGCCGTCGGTGTACAGCAGCAGGGTGTCCTCCGGGTGCAGCGTGGTGCGCTGGTTCCGCCGGGGTACGGAGGGGTCGACGCCCAGCGGCGGGTCGGCTCCGTGCCGTGCCTCGCCGAGCACGTCGTACGTACCGTCCCCGTGGATGAGCAGCGGCGGCGGATGACCGGCGTTCGACCAGAGCACCTGCCAGCCGCCCGGGCCGGGGGTGAGACGTGCCTGGATGGCACTGGCGAGCTCGGTGACGGAGAGACCGTTGATGGTGACGTCGAGGTGGGCCAGCGCGCGGGCGGGGTCGGCGGGGTAGTGGCAGGCGAGGGTGCGCAGCATGCTGCGCAGCTGCCCCATCGCGGAGGCCGCCGCCAGGTCGTGCCCGACCACGTCGCCGATGGTCAGGGCGTAGGAGTGGTCGGGGAGCGGAAACGCGTCGTACCAGTCGCCGCCGACCTCGGCGGCGAGGGCGCTGGGCTGGTAGTGCACGGCGAGCTCGGCGCCGGGGATCTCGGGCGGGTCGGTGAGCATCGCCCGCTGCAGGGTGAGCGCCACCCGCTGGGCGCGCTGGAACCGGTGGGCCCGGTGGAGCGGTGCGTGGGCGTGGTCCAGGATCTCGCGCAGCAGGTTGATGGTCTCGGGCCCCAGGGAGGCCGTCGGGGCGCAGGTGAAGAGGGTGGCCAGAGCCGTGACCGAACCGCCGACGTCGATCGGCAGCAGGACGAGGCTGGTCGCCTGGACCTCCGCAAGCCAGGTCTCTATCTCCTCGGGGACGACATGGTGGGGCGGCAGCCCCGGCGGGAAGGTCAGCAGCCGCGGCCGCCCCTCGGCAAGGGTCTGCGCCGTCAGCTCGCCGATCGGGTGCTCGGTGCGCCGCGGCACCGGCAGGGAGGGCAGCCCCGCCCGCGCGATGCCGACGATCCGCGAGGCCACCGTCGGCCCGCGCCCGTGTCCGCCGAGCTCGGAGACGATGTAGATGCCGCACTCGTCGGCGAGCTCGGGGACGATGGTCCTGGCCAGGGCGGTCAGCGCCGCCTCGAGCGAGGCCGCCTCGGTGGACGCCGCCGCCGCGGCCAGCAGCCGCTCCCGCCGGGTGGCGCGCCACTCCTCCTCCACATCGGTGGTCGTGCCCACCCACTCGACCAGTTCGCCCTGGTCGAGGATGGGCACCGCGCGGGCCACGGCGTGCCGGTACTCCCCCGCGTGCGACCGCTGCCGGAAGCCGTGCTCGAAGACGGCGGGTGTGCTCCGCATCGCCGACACCCAGGCCCGCCGCAGCGATTCCTGGTCGTCGGGGTGGACGGTCTCCGCCAGCCACTCCAGCGGGTCGCGGTTCTCCAGCTCCGGGTCCATGGCGGACCACCACCGGGTGCCGTCCGCGTTGGCGAGCCAGATCCCCTCGCTCACGGTCTCCAGCAGGGCCTGGTAGCGGTTGAGCTCCCGCTGCTGCTCCTCGGAGTGCGCCCGGACCTGCTGGGTCTCGAGGACGGACTGGGTGACGTCCATCGCCACGATCAGCACCCCGTCGGTGCCGTCGGGCAGCACCGTCGGCGAGCAGTTGTAGGTGAAGAAGCGGTCCCGCGGGCCGCCCTCCGCCCACGCCGGGGCCCGCACCCCGGCGACCTGTTCGGCCTGCTTCGCGGCGTACACCCGGTCCATCAGCGCGATGAAGCCGGTGCCGACGAGTTCGGGGAAGGAGTCGCGCAGCGGCACCCGGAGCGTGCGGTCGCCGAAGACCCGGCGATAGGCGGCATTGACGTACACGAGCTCGTGCCCGGGCCCGCGCGTCATGCCGACCACGACCTGAGCCGGTTCGAAGATCTCCGGTCCGACCTGTGCCTTCTCTTCCACTACCCCGCTCCTCCCGGCCAGCGGGATATCGATCCCCCACCCCACTATCCGCCGCCGGGAGCACATGTGCCAGTGGCGTCGTCACGGCCGGACGGCCGTCGGAGCGGCGGCGCCGGCCGGACTCACGTCGCAGAGCCGAACACCCTTGTTTCACCCGTTGGTTGGAAGTCCGGCCCGGCGCGGACATTGCTTCTACGATGCTCAGCAAACCCGACATCCCGGCCGTGCCGGGAAGACAGAGAGGGGTCCGATGGGCCAGGGCAGCAAGCCATTGTCCAGCGAGGTCGACGTCACGGTTCCGAGCGTGGCCCGGATGTACGACTACTACCTGGGCGGCAAGGACAACTACGCGGTCGACCGGGAAGCCTCGGAGGAGCTGCTCAAGGTCGTTCCGAGCACCCAGGCTCTGGCGATCAACAACCGCCGCTTCCTCCAGCGCGTGGTGCGGCACCTGGCCGAGGAGTACGGGGTCCGCCAGTTCCTGGACCACGGATCCGGCCTGCCGACCCAGGACAACGTGCACCAGGTCGCGCAGCGGGTGGACGAGCAGTCCCGCGTGGTCTACATCGACAACGACCCGATCGTCCTGGCGCACGGCCGGGCACTGCTCGCGGAGAACGACAACACCTCCGTCATCCAGGCGGACATGCGGGACACCGACGGCATCCTCGGCCACCCCGAGGTCAAGCGGCTGATCGACTTCGACCGGCCCGTCGCGGCCCTCTTCGTCTCGGTGCTGCACTGCATTCCCGACAGCGACGACCCGGCCGGCCTGATCCGGCGGGTGGCGGAGCGGCTCGCCCCGGGCAGCTTCTTCGTCATCTGCCAGCTGGTCAGCGAGGACGCGAAGACCCGGCAGTTCGTCACCGACTTCATGGACAGCAGCACGCACGGCAACTGGGGCCGGGTCCGGCAGGCGCACGAGGTCCTGGAGTACTTCGACGGTCTGGAGATCCTGGAGCCCGGCCTGGTCGAGGTCTCCACCTGGCGCCCCGACTCGGATCTCGGCCCGAAGCAGCTCACCCGGGAGTGGCTGGAGTACGGCGGCGCCGCCCGGCTGCCCTGACGGACCACCGCCCTCGTACGGGCCCCGCTGTCCGCCGGGGCCCGTACGAGGGCGGAAGGACCCCGAACACGGATGAACGCGCTGGGCTCGGGCCCAGCGCGTTCATCCTGCCCCCTCCCCGGCCCCCCGGCCCAGGGCGGGCTAGCCCTCCCCGGCCCCCCCGGCCGTAGGGAAGGCTCGCCAGAAACGATGTGCGATCTCCCGGAACCCGGTGTGGGTCGGAGATGCGGTGACGTGCCGCACCGCCCAGGCCTGAGCGGCCTCGAGGTCCTCCGTGGCGCCGGAGGAGTGGCAGCACGTGGTGCACTCCAGCTCGAAGACGACCGACGGAGCCTCGGGCGCCGGCTCGCGCACCACCACCCAACCCCCTGTACTCCTGGCCGTGTACACGCTCACAGCGCTCTCCTCGACGCTCCGCCTGTCCCGGACTTCGTCCGCTGCACCTTCATCGCCACGGGGACCGGGCGGACGTCCTCCGGCGGTGCCTCCCACTCGCACCCGCCTTCCGGACGCCGCAGGAACACCCGGCCACCCTGCGCGTCCATGACGATCCCCACCCTGTCCCGCTTGGCGTCGAGCGCGAGCTCCCCGACCACGGGTAAGCCCGCCGGCCTCCGCATCCCTCTGACGGCTCTCCACTCCCTCACGGCGCGCCGGGGCCAGTTCTCCCCGCACACGGACAGTTGCCGAAGCCCCCGAATCCGGTGACCACTATCCTCGCCGACCGGCAGGTCTGCAAGTACATCTGCAAGAACACTTGCAATTGCACGCGGTGGCGGCTTGAGTGCATCACGGACACGTACAACCGGTTCCGGGTGAGGAAGAGACGACGTGTACGAGTGTGAGAACGGCATCCCGGCCACGGAACTCCACGGCGCGGTTTGGAAGAAGAGTTCGTACAGCAACCCCAGCGGGAACTGCGTCGAACTCGCTCGGCTGCCGAGCGGGGAGATCGCCATGCGCAACTCCCGGGACCCGGCGGGGCCTGCGCTGATCTACACCCGGGAGGAGATCGCCGTGTTCCTCCACGGCGCACGGAACGGTGACTTCGACGGACTGGCCGACGGCGGAATCTGAACCGTCGGAACGGCGGCGACCGCTGCGCCGCTGTACGCGGCGGCCCCGTCGATGGAACACTGAGCACTCACCTCAGCACTCAGGGGAGTCAGCATGACCGCCGCTCAGCAGAGCCGCGAGCCGTCGATAAGGCGCTATCTCGAGCAGCCGCGCGGTGGACCCACCGCGCTGCGCATCGTGCTCGGCACCCAGCTGCGCAGGCTGCGGGAAGCCCGAGGCGTCAGCACGCAGGCGGCCGCGGAAGCCATTCGGGGCTCCCACGCGAAGATCAGCCGGCTCGAGCTGGGCCGGGTGGGCTTCAAGGAACGGGACGTGGGCGACCTGCTCACCCTCTACGGCGTCACCGACGCCGCGGAGCGGGAGGACTTCCTGGCGCTCGCCCGCCAGGCCACCGCACCCGGCTGGTGGCATCAGTACTCGGACATCCTGCCCAGCTGGTTCGAGACCCACATCGGCCTGGAAGAGGCCACGTCCGTCATCCGCACCTACGAGAGCCAGTTCATCCCCGGGCTGCTGCAGACCGAGGGGTATGCCCGGGCCGTGACCAGGCTCGGGCATCCGCACGGCACGGCCCGGGACGTCGAGCGCCGGGTCACCCTGCGCCTGGCCCGGCAGGAACTGCTGCGCCGGGATGATCCGCCGCGCTTCTGGGCGGTGCTGGACGAGGCCTCGCTGCGCCGGCCGCTCGGCGGACCGGAGGTGATGCGCGAGCAGCTCCAGCACCTCATCGAGATGAGCCGGCTGCCGCATGTGACCGTCCAGGTGGCGCCGTTCACCCTGGGCGGCGTCGCCGCGGCGGGCGGACCGGTGACGATCCTGCGGTTCCTGGAGCCGGATCTGCCGGACGTGGTCTATCTCGAACAGCTCACCAGCGCCCTCTATCTGGACAAGCAGGAGGACGTGGACAACTACCTCTCCGTCATGGACCGGCTCTGCGCCGAGGCCGAACCGCCGGCCGCCACCGTGCGGTTCCTGGAGAGCGTCCTCACCGCGCTCGGGTGAGGGGCCGTGGCCCGGTGATGCCCCCGGGCCACGGACGCAGACGCGCCGCGGGGGCGCCCGTCACCCTCAGGGACGGGCGCCCCCGCGGCGCGGGGTGCGGAACGAGCCGTCAGTGCTTGAAGGCGTCCTTGGCCTTCTCCGCTGCCTGCCGCGCGTCGCCCTTCGACTGCTCGGCACGGCCCTCGGCCTCCAGCTCCTCGTTGCCGAGTGCCCGTCCGGCGACCTCCTTGGCCTTGCCCTCGGCCTGTTCGGTCTTCGCCTTCGCCTTGTTTCCGGTGCTCATGGTGATGTACTCCCTGGTCATCGGTTTCTTCGGCTGACGGTCCGTGTGCCCGAGGGATTCCGGGACAAACAGCGTGTCCCCCGATCGGCGGGGCACGGCTTCCCGCGGGCCACCACGCCGCGCCGGTCCGGTACAGGTCCGGAATCAGACCTGTCGGGCGGAATGTAGTTTGACTTTCACCGAAACCGCCCCGCCCCGGCCTCAACTGGCGTAGAACCGTTCATCCATGGCCGATTGAGCAAAATACTGAGCAGTGGGGGGCCGCTGATGACTCGGATGGATGGGGCGGAGACTGCGAGACGTCGGTCCGACACCCGCGGGGAGGCGGGTGAAGGGCGGTCGGAGGGCTCTGGTTCGGACGGCGCCGGTTCGGACGGCTCCGGCTCAGGTTCCGACTCCGCGCAGAGACCGTCGGGTCCGAAGAAGAGACGGTCGGGTCCGGAGAAGAGACGGTCGGGTCCGGAGATACGGCGCGGGCGGCGCACTCGGCGCGTGCTGTGGGGGGCGCTCGCGCTGCTGTGCGCGGGAGTGCTGATGGCGGGTGGCGCGGGCTGGTGGGCCGTGGCGCACTACACCGGACGCGTGCACCGCGTCCCGCACGCCTTCCCCACCGACGTGCCCGCCGGCGAGCAGCCCGCGGCCGGCCGGAACGGGCAGAACTTCCTGCTCGTCGGGGTCGATTCGCGTTCGGCGCTGCCCACCACCGGGACCGGCGCCGAGGCTCCGTCGTGGCGGCCGGGGGCGCAGCGCAGCGACACGATGATGCTGGTGCACCTGCCCGCCGATCACTCCGCGGGATACGTCGTCTCCCTGCCCCGGGACTCCTGGGTGAACGTCCCCGGTCACGGGAAGGCGAAGCTGAACGCGGCCTTCTCCTGGGGCGGACCACCGCTGCTGATCGACACGGTGCAACGCCTCACCCGAGTGCGGGTCGACCACCTCGCGGTGATCGACTGGAGCGGTTTCCGGAAGCTCACCGACGCTGTGGGCGGTGTCGAACTGGCCGTCGGCGGCGGGGCGCCCGAGCGGATGAACGGCGAACAGGCCCTGTCCTACGTACGGGAACGCCACGGGCTGGCGCGCGGCGACCTGGACCGGACGCACCGCCAGCAGAACTTCCTGCGGGCGGTGTTGTCCAAGACGCTGTCCGGCGACCGGCTCCGGCATCCGACGCAGGCCAAGGCGCTGCTGGACACCCTGACCGAGAGCGTGAGCGTCGACGACCGGCTCTCCGACGGCGATCTGCGCGCGCTGCTCTGGGACTCGCGGAACATCCGCCCCGCGGACCTGCGGTTCCTCAACGCCCCCGTCGCGCGCACCGGCACGATCAAAGGGCAGTCCGTGGTCCTGCTCGACGGTGGGGACTCCGCCGCGCTGTGGAAGGCGTTGCGCGGCGGCACCATGGACCGGTACGTGGCGGGCCATCCGGGCGATCGGCTGGGAGCCGTGGTGCGCTGACGTCTCGGTGGGACCGGGGCGACGCCGTTCCGTGGTGGCGGACGGCACGGAGCGCCGTGGGCACGGCCGGTGCGCACCGGCCTCCCGCGCCCGGCTCCGGTGCTCCGCACGGAGATCGGGCCGGACCCCGGGCGCCGGGCGGATCGCGGGCGCCCCGCGCTGGACGCCCTGCCGGTAGGCGGTGCGGGCCACGTCGCGGGCGAAGCCGCGGGTGGCGCGGCGCAGGGCGCTCTCCTCGCGCGGTTCGGCGCTCGCCCCGCTCCCCCGGGTGCCGGGCGGCTCCACGGGGGCGGCACGTGGGCATGCGGCGCGTCCCGAGAGAGGCACGCGTGGACCCCGCCGGCCCGGGGCAGGCGAGAAGTGGCCGGTTGGGGCCGGACCGGCGGTGCGGTCCGGCCCCAACCGGCCATCCCGTCAGTCCGTCCGCTCCTCGCCTCGGTCGCCGCCCCAGAGGGTGTGGAAGCTGCCCTCCCGGTCCGTCCGCCGGTAGGTGTGGGCACCGAAGTAGTCGCGCTGGCCCTGGGTGAGTGCGGCGGGCAGCCGGTCCGCGCGCAGGGCGTCGTAGTAGGCGAGGGCGGCGGAGAAGCCGGGGGTGGGCACCCCGTGGCCCACGGCGGTGGCGACCACGGCGCGCCATGCCTCCTGGGCGTTCCCGATCTCCTCGGCGAACTCCTTGTCGGCCAGCAGCGTCGGCAGCTGGGGGTCCGCGGCGAAGGCGGCCCGGATCCGGTCCAGGAACGCCGCCCGGATGATGCAGCCACCACGCCAGATCGCTGCCACGGCGCCCTGGTCGATACTCCAGCCGTACTCCCGGCCGGCCGCGCTGATCATGTTCCAGCCCTGGGCGTAGGACACGACCTTCGAGGCGTACAGCGCCTGTTCGACCTGGGCGGCGAAGCGCTCGGCGTCGTCCGCGCCCATCGGCTGCCCCGCGGGGCCGCGCAGCGTACGGGCGGCCTGACGCAGGTCGGCGTGGCCGGACACCGAGCGGGCGAAGACCGCCTCGGCGATGCCGGAGACCGGAACGCCGAGGTCGAGGGCGGTCTGGACGGTCCAGCGGCCGGTGCCCTTCTGTTCGGCGCGGTCGGCGACCACGTCCACGAACGGCTTGCCGGTGGCGGTGTCGGTGTGGGCGAGGACCTCGGCGGTGATCTCGATGAGGTAGGAGTCGAGCCGGCCGGTGTTCCAGGTGCGGAAGGTCTCGGCGATCCGCGCCGGGTCGTATCCGGCCACGCGGCGCAGCAGATCGTAGGCCTCGGCGATGAGCTGCATATCGGCGTACTCGATGCCGTTGTGCACCATCTTCACGAAGTGTCCGGCTCCGTCCGGACCGATGTGGGTGCAGCAGGGGGAGCCGTCGTCGGCCTTGGCGGCGATGTCCTCCAGCAGCGGGCCGAGCGCGGCGTAGGACTCGGTGGAGCCGCCGGGCATGATGCTGGGGCCGTTGAGGGCGCCCTCCTCACCACCGGAGATTCCGGTGCCGACGAAGTGGATGCCCCGCTCCCGCAGGGCGGCTTCGCGGCGGCGGGTGTCCTCGAAGTGTGCGTTGCCGCCGTCAATGATCATGTCGCCGGCTTCGAGCAGGGGCGCGAACTCGTCGATCACGGCATCCGTCGGACCGCCCGCCTTGACCATGATGACCAGCCGGCGGGGGCGCTCCAGCGAGGCGACGAAGCTCTCGGCGGTCTCGGACGGCAGGAAGGTCCCCTCGTGGCCGAACTCCTCGACGAGGGACCGGGTCCGGGCCGGGGTGCGGTTGTGGACGGCGACGGTGTGGCCGTGCCGCGCGAAGTTCCGGGCCAGGTTACGGCCCATCACCGCGAGTCCGGTGACGCCGATCTGTGCCAACGTGTCCATGCTCAACTCCAGAAGTGGTGGCGGAGCGTCCACGGTCGTCCGCCGTGGCCTCCGCTCGGGGACGTGCTCCGAAGCCCGATAGCTGCTGCGCCTCGCCCACATTCTGGCCGAAGGGCGCAGCCGCCGTTCGGACTGTGGATACGCAGGCGTGGGGCCCGGCGCTCAATCCGCTCGGAGACCGGCCGCGCAGGGCGGCTCGTTGGGGCGCACGGCGCTGCCCGAGCGCCGCAGTGGCAGGGTACGCGCCTGTTGTGCGGCCGGTGCGGGTACCCACCCGGTGCCGCTCGGCCCCGGCGCTGCACCGTCCGGCGCCACGGCTCCCACTGTCCTCGCTCGGGGCGGTCGGGGCGGTCGCGGTGGTGCAGGTGGCGGGGTGGCAGTACACGTGGCGGGGCGGCAGTGCACGTGGCGGGGCGGCGGTGCAGGTGGCGGGGCGGCAGCGCAGGTGACGGGTCGGCAGTGCAGGTGGCGGGTCGGCGGCGCCACCGGCCGCACCCGACGGGGGCCGCGGTCAGGCGCGTTCGGAGGGTTCGCCGTCGGGGACGATGTGCACCGCGGCCTCCTCGGCCGACGCCGCCGCCCCGTCGATGCCGATGTCGCTGGCGACCATGTCCTTCTCCTCGTCGGAGTGGGCGCCCTCGTCCGGCGCGACCAGCCGGCCGGCGCGCCGGTCGCCGACCTCGTCGTCCCACAACTCGCCGTCGCCGCCCGGCAGGTCCCCGATGCCGTCGCCCTCGGGCTCCGTCACGTCCGGCACTTCGTGGGCCAGCCTCTCCTCCAGCGGCTCGCCCCGGTGCTGCTCCCCCGCCGTCGTGCCCCGGCTCTCCACCGCCCACGGGCTCTCCGGGGGCGAGTACCCCTCGTCCAGAACCTCGCGCACCCCGCGGTCCTCGAGCGTGTCCTCCGGCTCCAGCAGACCCGCGTCGTCCTGGACCTCGGATCCGTCCGGTTGATAGACCTCGTCGCCCATCATGTTCTCGCTCATCGTTCCGGCCTCGCTGATGTGTGAGCGGCGCGGCCAGTCGTGTCGGACCGCACGGTCACGACGCCTGTCGGGTCCCCCGCATCCAGCATCGCGCAGACCGCGCCCCGGGTCCACACGGGTCGGACGGGGTACGGACACCGGGGCCGGCGGTCCCCTGCCGGGCAGGCGCGCCCGGTGCGTCCGAAGGGCGGAGGTGAGCGGGCTCAGCCGCCCAGGACCTCGGCGAGGTCGTAGCGGACCGGCTCCTCGAGCTGGGCGTAGGTGCACTGCCCCGGTTCGCGGTCCGGCCGCCAGCGACGGAACTGGGCCGTGTGCCGGAAGCGGTCCCCCTGCATGTGGTCGTAGGCCACCTCGACCACCCGTTCGGGGTGCAGCGGGACCCAGGAGAGGTCCTTCGTCCCGGTCCAGCGGCTGGGCGCACCGGGCATCCGGCTGTCCGCGTGGGCCTCCTCGCTGACCCAGTCCGCCCAGGGGTGCCCGTCGAGCGAGGGCATGCGCAGCGGCTCCAGCTCGGTCATCAGCTCTTCCCGGCGCCGCATGGGGAACGAGGCGCAGACGCCCACGTGCTGGAGCCGCCCCCGGTCGTCGTGGAGACCGAGGAGGAGCGAGCCGACGACGGGGCCGGACTTGTGCTGCCGGTAGCCCGCCACCACGCAGTCGGCCGTCCGCTCGTGCTTGACCTTGACCATGACGCGCTCCCCGGGGCGGTAGCCGAGCGCGGGGTCCTTGGCGATGACGCCGTCCAGGCCCGCCCCTTCGTACTGGCGGAACCACCGCTCGGCGAGCGCGACGTCGTAGGTGGCCGGAGCGGTGAAGACCGGGTCCGCCGCGGTGCGGAGCGCGTCGGTCAGCGCCTCCCTGCGCTGCCGCAGCGGGGTGTCCATGAGGGAGGCGTCCCCCAGGGCGAGCAGGTCGAAGGCGACGAATCCGGCGGGGGTGGTCTCGGCGAGGAGCCGTACCCGGGAGTCGGCGGGGTGGATGCGCTCCAGGAGGGCGTCGAAGTCGAGACGGCCCCCGCGGGCGATCACGATCTCACCGTCGGTGACGCAGCGCGGCGGCAGCTGGTCGCGGAGCGCGGTGACCAGCTCCGGGAAGTAGCGGGTGAGCGGCTTGCCCGAGCGGCTGCCGATCTCGACCTCGTCGCCGTCCCGGAAGACGATGGCCCGGAAGCCGTCCCACTTCGCCTCGTAGTGCATGCCCGGCGGGATCGTCGCCACCGACTTGGCGAGCATCGGCTTCACGGGCGGCATCACCGGGAGGTCCATGATCCCGATTGTGGGCCCGGCCGGGGCGGCCCGCCCGCCGGGAGGCGGCCCGGCGGGCCGCGGCCTAGCGTGGCCCCTATGGGAGAGTCGGTGGAGCTCAACGTGGCCGGACGGCCGGTACGGCTGTCCAACCCCGGCAAGGTGTACTTCCCCGAGCGGGGGTTCACCAAGCTCGACCTCGCCCGCTACTACATGGCGGTCGGCGACGGTGTGCTGCGCGCGCTGCGGGACCGGCCGACGACGCTGGAGCGCTACCCGGACGGGGTAGCGGGGGAATCGTTCTTCCAGAAGCGGGCTCGGAAGAATCTCCCGGAGTGGATCCCGACCGGCCGGATCTCGTTCCCCAGCGGCCGTCACGCGGACGAGATCTGCCCCACCGAGCCCGCCGCCGTGGTGTGGGCGGCGAACCTCGGCTGTCTGACCTTCCATCCGTGGCCGGTCCGCCGGGCGGACACCGAGCACCCCGACGAGCTGCGGATCGACCTCGATCCGCAGCCGGGGACGGACTACGAGGACGCGGTGCGGGCCGCCCTGGAACTGCGGGAGGTACTGCAGGAACTGGGGCTGCGCGGCTGGCCGAAGACCTCGGGCGGCCGGGGCCTGCACGTGTTCGTGCCGATCGAGCCGGAGTGGACCTTCACCCAGGTCCGGCGGGCGGCCATCGCGGTCGCGCGGGAGCTGGAGCGCCGTGCGCCGGAGCGCATCACCACCAAGTGGTGGAAGGAGGAGCGCGGCGAAAAGGTGTTCGTGGACTACAACCAGACGGCGCGGGACCGGACCATCGCCGGCGCCTACTCCGTGCGCCCGCATCCGCATGCGCCGGTGTCGGCGCCCCTGCGGTGGGACGAGGTGCCCGACGCCCGGCCGCGGGACTTCGACCTGGCCACCATGCCGGTGCGCTACGCGGATCTGGGCGACGTCCACGCGGACATGGAGCGGCACGCGTTCCGGCTCGAATCGCTGCTGGAGCTGGCCGCCCGGGACGAGCGGGACCACGGCCTCGGTGACCTGCCGTATCCGCCGGAGCATCCGAAGGCGGCCGGCGAACCGAAGCGGGTGCAGCCCAGCCGCGCCAAGCACTGAGGCACCGGCACGGGCCGGGGCACGGTGGCGGTGCGGTGACGGGCGGCGGGTGCGGCACGGAGCACCGAGTCCGTGCGGGGGCAGGCGGCGGGTGGAGAGGGGCGGACCGTGGACCCGGTGGTGGCGCTGGAGAGCATCGCGTTCCTGCTGGAGCGCGAGCAGGCGCCCACCTACCGGGTGCGGGCCTTCCGTACCGCGGCGGCGGTACTGTCCCAGCTGCCCCCGGAGGAGGTCGAACTGCGGGCGGCCGCCGGCACCCTGGAGTCACTGAAGGGGCTCGGCCCCAAGACCGCGCAGGTCGTACGGGAGGCGCTGCGGGGCACGGAGCCTGCCTACCTGGAGCGGCTGCGCTCCGAAGCCGGAGCGGGGCGGACCTCGGGCGGTGAGGACCTGCTGGCGGCGCTGCGCGGGGACTGCCACACCCACTCCGACTGGTCGGACGGCGGCAGCCCGATCGAGGTGATGGCGCGGACGGCGGCGGCGCTGGGGCACGAGTGGGCCGCCTTGACGGACCACTCGCCGCGGCTGACGGTGGCGGGCGGGCTGTCGGCGGACCGGCTGCGCGAGCAACTGGACGTGGTCGCCGAGGCGGACGCCGCACTGGCGCCCTTTCGGCTGCTGACCGGCATCGAGTGCGACATCCTCCTCGACGGTTCGCTGGACCAGGAGGAGGAGTTGCTGGACCGGCTGGACGTGGTCGTGGCGTCGGTCCACTCGAAGCTGCGGATGGCACGGGCGGAGATGACGCGGCGCATGGTGCGGGCCGTCCGGAGCCCGCTGGTCGACGTGCTGGGACACTGCACGGGGCGGCTGCTGACGGGCCGTGGCCGGCCGGAGTCCACGTTCGACGCCGACGAGGTGTTCGCGGCCTGTGCCGAGGCGGGTACGGCTGTGGAGATCAACTGTCGGCCGGAGCGGCTGGATCCGCCGCGCCGGCTGCTGCGCCGGGCCGTGGCAGCGGGCGTCTTCTTCGCGATCGACACCGACGCCCACGCGCCGGGCCAGCTCGACTGGCAGATCAACGGGTGCGCCCGGGCGGAGGAGTGCGGGGTGCCGGCCGAGCGGGTCATCAACACCTGGACGGCGGCCCAGTTGCTCGACTGGACCCGGCACCGGACCCCGCCCTCCGGGTGAACCCACCGGTCCGCGGCCCCGCCTGCGGCGAGTGGTGCCCGCCGCTGCTCCTGGCTACGTTCGGGTCCGCCCGCCCCGGCGAGGGGAACGCGACGCTTACGCCGTCCGGGTGAGGGGGCGCGGTGCCCGGGAGGGCCCGGTGCCGTGGCCGGCTTCCCGGGCCCGGCCGACGGGACTGCGGCACCCGGGTGACCGGCCCGGGCCGGACCGGCCGACGTGAGCGGGGTGTTGACGGATCCGCGGCCGTTTCTCCCGTTGCCGGGCCCGCCGGGTGGTGCAAACCTGGATGAACCTCAACTCGGGACGGTCTGCGCCGACCGCAGCAGGAGGCAGCCTTGCTCGCTCTCATGCACGGGATCGGCGCCTTCGCCGTCCGCTTCCGCTACGCCGTGGTGACCCTCTGGATCGCCGCGGCGGCGGTGTGCGTCGTCGTGTTCCCGTCGTTGACGTCGGTCGCCAACCCGGACAACAGCTCCTTCCTCCCCTCCGACACCGGCACCTCGCAGGCCCTGCGGCTCGCGGCCCCCTTCGTACCGCCCGGCCAGTCCAGCGCCACCCTCGTCGGGGCCACCTCCCAGGGCACGCTGGACGCGTCCGACCAGTCGGCGTTCCGGCAGCTCCAGACCAAGGTGGCGGGCCTGCCGCACGTCACCTCGGTGAGCGACCAGGGTCTGTCGACGGACGGCAAGGCGCAGCGGGCCCTGGTGGTGGTGGATGTCGCCGCCGGCAGCCCGGAGGCGGGCGGGATCGTGGACGACATCCGGGGGGAGATCCACTCGTCCGACCCGGGCCCGGGCGTGACCGAGCATCTGACCGGGCAGCTCGCGGCCACCGTCGACAACCAGCGGGAGCAGGCCGACGCGCAGCGGCTGACGGAGATCCTGTCGAACGTCGTGATCCTGGTGATGCTGTACATCATCCTGCGGTCGGCGCTGGCGCCGCTGGTCACGCTGGCGCCCGCGGCGCTCGTGCTCACCATGGCGAGCCCGGTGATCGCGGAGGCGTCCGAGGCCGGCATCGACATCTCCTCCGTCACCCACCCCATGCTGACGGTGCTGCTGCTGGGGGCCGGCACGGACTACGGGCTCTTCCTGGTCCTGCGGATGCGCGAGGAGATGGAGAAGGGGGCCGCCCCACGGGACGCGGTCGTCCGGGCCGTGGAGCGGGTCGGCGAGTCGATCACCTTCTCCGCGGGGACGGTCATCGGGGCCCTGCTCTGTCTGATGCTGGCCTCGTTCGGCCTGTACGCGGGCCTGGGTCCGGCGCTGGCCATCGGCGTGGCGCTCATGCTGCTGGCCGCGCTGACGCTGCTGCCCGCCCTGCTGGCCATCTCCGGCCGGGTGCTGTTCTGGCCGCGGAGGCTGCGCGAGCACGAACACGACCCGGACACCGGCTGGATGCGGGTCGTCGACCATGTGCTGACCCGTCCGAAGACCACCCTGGTGGTCGGGGTCCTGGTGTTCCTCGCCCTGGCCACGGGGGTGTTCAGCTATCAGTCCAACGGGTTCGGCGGCACCACCAACGGCCCCAGCGGCAGTGACTCCGCCGCGGGGCAGCAGCAGCTCTCCGAGCACTACCCGCCCGCCGTGGTCTCCCCCACCACCGTGCTCCTCAAGTATCCGGACTCCATCTGGAACGATCTGGCCACCGTGCAGGACGCCGAGAACCGGCTGGCGTCGGAGAAGTCGGAGTTCGCCTCGGTCAACGGGCTGTTCAACCCGAACGGCAAAGCCCTCTCCGTCCAGCAGTTGTCCACCCTGTACAGCGAGCTCGGGCCGCCCGGCAAGCTGCCCGCGACCCCGCCCGCGGGGACCCCGGTCTCGCCGGACCAGTACGCGGCGTACCGCGCGCTCTCCCAGTTCGTCAGCGGGGACGGCCGGACCGTGCAGTTCTACACCACCCTCACCGCGGGCTCGCCCGAATCGACGGCGGCCATCGACGCGGTTCCGGGCGTCCGGGACGCGGTGACCGGGGTGCAGAAGGCGACGGGGGCCTCCGAGTCGGGGGTGAACGGCCTCGCCCCCGCCTCGTACGACGTCAGCACGGTCTCGAACGACGACCTCGAGGAGATCGTGCCGATCGTGCTGGTGCTCATCGCCGTCCTGCTGGCGCTGGTGATGCGCAGTCTGATCGCGCCGCTCTACCTGGTGGTGAGCGTCGCGCTGTCCTACTTCGCGGCGCTGGGGCTCGCCGTCATCGTGTACATCGTGATCCCCGGTGCCTCCGGCATCGACTTCGTGCTGCCGTTCCTGATGTTCGTGTTCCTGATGGCCCTGGGCGAGGACTACAACATCCTGGTGATGAGCCGGATCCGGGAGGAGGCCCACCGGATGCCGCTGCGCCGGGCCGTGGCCCTGGCCATGCACGCCACCGGAACGACGGTGACCTCCGCCGGACTCATCCTCGCCGCGACCTTCGGGGTGTCGGCGCTGACCGGGGCCACGGAGGAGATCAAGCAGCTGGGCGGGTCGATCGCCATGGGCATTCTGCTGGACACGTTCCTGGTCCGGGTGCTGCTGGTGCCGGCCACCGTGATTCTGCTGGGCCGCTGGAACTGGTGGCCGTCCGCACTGTCACGACGGGGCCGTACGGAGTCGGCGGAGACCGCCGGATGAGCCGCGCCCCCGCCCGGTACGCCCCGGATCCGCAGCGCGTGTCCGCCGGGTATGCCAGTGCCCTCCCTGGGGTGCCGAGCGGCGCGGGGTACGGGCCGGCGCACGGGGAGTTTTCCGGGGGTGGCCGGTGCGCCGAGGGTGACCGGTGCGCCGGAACGTGCCTCGAGATCCATGGATCTCCGCTCCCGGGGCAGACGACGAGCAACGGAGGAGGCGACAGCGGATGGTAGTGATGGAGTCCGATGAGGCAAGCGCCGCACGGGCGCGGCATGCCACGGCCGACTTCCTGACGAAGGTCTGTCCATGGGTGGATGCCGACGCCGTGATGCTGGTGGTGTCGGAGCTGGTGAGCAATGCGGTGAAGCACACGGCCGGGTGGTGGCGTCTGCGGGTGCAGGCCTTCCAGAGTCGGCTCGTGGTCGAGATCGACGACACCAGCGAGGTGCTCCCCGCCCCGCGCACCCCGAATCTGGACGGTGGCGGCGGCATGGGATGGCACATGGTCCAGCGACTCGCCACGCGGGTCGAGGTCCGTCGGCGGGACGAGGGCAAGACCGTCTGCGCCATCTGGATGCGCGCGGAAGCGGCGCCCGGGCAGTGAGTGAGCCGGAGGGAACCGGTGGCGGGCGGATGGCGCGCCACCGGTCCCGCCGTGCCGCGGAAGCCCCGTCCGGCTGCGCCGTGCCGCAGGAGCCTGTCAGCCGTCGACCGGCGTCGCACCCGCCCGGGAGTCCACAGACCCGGGCCGGGTCCGCGGGCTCGGCGCCGGGCTGCCGCGCCTCCGGGGCCGCGGCCGGGCGCAGCACGTCCGCACCGGCCCGGCAGGACCCACAGAGGCGAAGCGGACGGCGCCCCGGCTCATGCGCCTCACTGCTGGGCGAGTGCGCCTCACTGCTGGGCGAGCAGCCCCGCGCGCAGCCGGGCCAGCACCTTCGACAGCAGCCGGGAGACATGCATCTGGGAGACGCCGAGCTCGGCACCGATCTCCGCCTGGGTCAGCTCCGCGCCGAACCGCAGTTGCAGGATCCTCCGGTCGCGCGGCGGCAGATCCTCGACCAACGGCTTGAGGGCCTGCAGGTTCTCCACGCCCTCCAGCGCGGGATCCACATCGCCCAGGCGGTCGGCGTAGGTGCCGCCCCCGCCCTCGGAGTTCTCGTCCACCGGCACGTCGAGCGAGGCGGCGGCGTAACCGTTGCTGGCCACGAGCCCTTCGACGACTTCCTCGGTGCTCAGTTCCAGGCGGTCCGCCAGCTCGGCCGTGGTCGGTGCCCGGCCCAGCGTGCGGGACATCTCGTCGGTCGCCTTGGCGAGATCCAGCCGGAGCTCCTGGAGCCGGCGCGGGACGTGCACGGACCAGCTGGTGTCACGGAAGAACCGCTTGATCTCGCCGATGATGTACGGCACCGCGAAGGTGGTGAACTCCACCTCGCGGGACAGGTCGAACCGGTCGATCGCCTTGATCAGACCGATGGTGCCGACCTGGACGATGTCCTGCATGTCCTCGGACCGGTTGCGGAACCGCGCCGCCGCATACCTGACCAGGGAGAGGTTGAGCTCGATGAGGGTGTTGCGTGCGTACTGGTACTCGTGGGTGCCTTCCTCCAGCTCGGTGAGCCGACCGAAGAAGACCTTCGAGAGTGCCCGGGCGTCCTGAGGCGCCACCGACGTCGCGTCCTCGATCCACGGCAGGCCCGCGAGCGGCGCCTCGGCTGACTGCGAGGCTTCGCTCAGCTCGAGGCCGGCCGGACCGGTGGATGCCGTGCTGTTCACTGTGCCCTCCCTGTCTGGTTGCTTCGCTGGACGCTCGGCCGTGTACCCGGAGTTGGCGACTCCATACCTGCGTTTTTCCTGCTCGTGCGGTTGCGCGGCCGGCCGCCCGGGGTCTGCTGGAGGGATCGGGGGTCAGTCCGTCGCCGCCGTCAGCGATTCGAACCCTTCCGTGCGGGCGCGGTGTTCGAGTTCGTCGAGCGCGGCACGGGCCCGTGCCGCCGCGGCGGGATCGCGCTCGGGGAGACCGCTCTCCAGGAACTCGTCCTCGTCCAGCCGCAGGATCGTTCCGCCGTCCGCCGACACCCAGAGGTCGAGGTCCAGGTCCTCCACCACGAGGGCGTCCGGTGCCACGACGGCCGGCCGGGTCACGTCGCAGTACCAGCCCTTGAGGGTGCCCCCGGGCCCGCGCACCTCCTTGACGGCGTACCAGCGGTCGCGCCAGTAGTGCTCGGTGAACACATCGCCGTGCTCGAACCGGACGAAGCCGAAGTCCTTCGTCCCCACGCCGGCCCAGGGGGCGCGGACCGTGACCCGGGTGCCGTCGTCGTGGCGGACGACAGCGGGATACCGGACGTCCGGACGCGGCCGCTTCACCAGCCGGACCGTCACCTCGCCGCCCACGGGCAGCGTTCCGGAGGTGTCGGGGGTGTTCATGGGGCTCCTCGATCTGCGTTCGGGGCCGGCGGAGCGGCCGACGGGCTCAGCCGTCGGCGACGGCGGTCACCAGCCTCACCCGGGGAGATGCACCCGGGCCACGGGTTTTTGCCGCGGCCGGGGAGCCGTCACGGGTCCACCGGGCGCGGGCCGGGGAGACGGGGCCCGGGCGACGGGGCCCGGAAGCGCGGGGACGCTCGGACGCGAAGGCTCGCGCAGCCGGCTCAACGACACTCGGGGGCCCTCGGGAGCCGGCGTATCCGAGGCGGCGCTAGGGCGTGTTTCGAAAGTCCCGCCTGGCCGGAGGTGTCTGGCACGCACGCTCGCCGCGTTGTCGGTCGTCGGCGCAGCCCGCTGCGCTCTCTCCCCCTGGGCCTGGCGGCCCGGGAGGTGCCCCCACCCTCCGCCTTGCGATCGCACGCACCGGACACCTCCGGCCCCGCCCTTCGGGCGGACGACGCTACTTTCGAAACACGCCCTAGATCGCCGAGTAGGGCGACAGGTCCAGCAGCCGGGCGCGCGCGTCTTGCAGCCGGTGGGCCAGGATCTCCGCGAAGGTGCGCATCAGCACGACGCCCAGAGCCGTGTCCCGGTCACACAGGCGGCGCACATCCATCCCGTCGAAGACGTAGGCGCGGACCGGGCTCAGCGCCTCGGCCCCGAAGTCCCACTCGTAGGGCGGGAAGAGCCACGACCAGCCGAGCAGATCGCCGGGGCCCAGCGTGGCGACGGTGGCACGGCGCCCGTTCAGCAGTGTGAGGTCGAGGGTGACCGCACCGGAGCGGATCACCCAGAATCCCTCCGCCCGCGCCCCTTCCTCGAAGATCCGGGCGTCCTGGGGGAACGCGACCTCGGCGGCCAGCTCCATCAGACAGTTGCGGTAGTCGGGCGGAAGGGCCCGCAGGAACCGGGGCGCAGTAGTCATTGCCGGGACCCTCCTCGCCTCCGAGGCCCGCCGCCCGCCGTTCACCCGGTCGGCGTACACCTGGTACCCCCATTGGACCCATGTTCGACCAGTGGCGCCATCCCTGGAGCCCGACAACCGGAATCCCGGCCGGGGTGCGGCGCGGCCACCGGAGCGGGTGGGGCCCCATAGTGCCGGTGGGGCCCACGGTGCCGGTGGGGTCAGGGAGGGCCGCCGGCCTGCAGGGCGGCCGCCGACGTCCGGGCGAGGTGGTCGAGGTAGCCGTCCGGCAGCGGGCTGCGGACCACGGCGAGACGCCAGTAGAGCGGGCCGATGACGACGTCCAGCGCCAGGCGGGCGTCGGTGCCGGCGGGCAGTTCACCGCGGGCGACGGCGTTGCGGACGATCTCCGCACCCACCTTCTCCTGGGCCTTGCCGAGGGCGGACTGGAGGGTCTGTGCGATCTCGGTGTTGCGCGCCGCCTCGGCCAGCAGATCGGGCACGATCTGCGAGGCGAGCGGATGCTGCAGGGCCTGCGCCGTCGATCCGAGCAGGATCCGCAGGTCGCCCGGGAGGCTGCCGGTGTCGGGGACGGGGGTGTCCTGGACGGCGACGTCGGACACCACACCGATGACCATCTGCAGCTTGGAGGACCAGCGGCGGTAGACCGCGGTCTTGCCGACTCCGGCGCGGCGGGCGACGGCCTCGATGGACATCCGCCCGTAGCCGACGGAGGCGAGCTCCTGGAAGACCGCCGCACGGATCGCCGCTGTCACGTCTTCCTGCAGGACGGCTGCTCCGGCGGGGACGCGGCGGGGAATCGGCTTGTCCGCTGGTGGCATGGACTCACCCTACCCGGCGTTACGACGAAACGGTTGCGTTGCGACGCACACTCGCCTACGTTGGCGACACGACGAAACGGTTTCGTCCCGTCGTGCATGAACCTCCATGGCCCCTCCATGACCGTCCTTCGCAGGAGCTCCGATGAACGAATCCCCGGCCGCGCTCGCCGCGCGGCACGGCCTGGCGGTGAGCGGCGCCAGGCCGGGCCTGCCGGAGTACGTCCGCCAGTTGTGGGACCGGCGGCACTTCGTGGTCACGCTCTCCCGGGCGCGGCTGCACGCCCAGTACAGCCAGGCGCGGCTGGGGCAGTGGTGGCAGCTGGCGACGCCGCTGCTGAACGCGGCGGTCTTCTACCTGATCTTCGGGCGGCTGATCGGCACCCGGGACGGTGTGCCCGACTTCGTGCCGTTCCTGGTGACCGGGGTCTTCGTCTTCGCGTTCACCCAGAACTCGGTGCTGTCCGGCACCCGGGCGATCTCGGGACAGCAGCGACTGGTCCAGACCCTGCACTTCCCGCGGGCCTCGCTGCCCCTGTCGGTCTGTCTTCTGCAGTTGCAGCAACTGCTGTACTCGCTGGCGGTGCTGGTCGCCATCGTGCTGGCCTGGGGCGAGCGGCCGCAGGCCGCCTGGCTGCTGGCGGTGCCGGCGCTGGCCCTGCAGTTCGTGTTCAACGCCGGGCTCACCCTGGTGACGGCCCGGCTGGGCAGCAGGGTCCCGGACATCGCCCAGCTGATGCCGTTCGCCGTGCGGACCTGGATGTACGCCTCGGGGGTCATGTACAGCACCGATCACCTCACGGCGGGCAGGCACCTGCCCCGCTTCGTAGAGTGGTTGCTGAACCTGAATCCGGCAGCGGTCCACATCGACCTGATGCGGTACGCGCTGATCGACAGCTTCCGGGACGCGCGAGCGCTGCCGCCGCACGCCTGGGCCATCGCGCTGGGCTGGGCGCTGCTCGTCGGAACCGGCGGCTTCCTGTACTTCTGGCAGGCGGAGGAGCGGTACGGCCGTGGCTGAGCAGAGCGATACCCCCGAGGCACGGGTCCCCACGGTCGTCGCGGACGACCTGCACATCGTCTACCGGGTGCACGGCGGCGGCCGGGGCCGGGGCGGAGCGACCGCCGCGCTGAGCCGGATCCTGGGCCGCAAGGGCACCCCCGGGATGAGTGAGGTGCACGCGGTGCGCGGGGTGACGTTCACCGCGTACCGGGGTGAGGCGATCGGGCTGATCGGGTCGAACGGCTCCGGGAAGTCGACCCTGCTGCGGGCCGTCGCGGGCCTGCTGCCGCCGGAGAGCGGCAAGGTCTACACCGACGGCCAGCCCTCGCTGCTGGGCGTGAACGCGGCGCTGATGAACGATCTGACCGGTGAGCGGAACGTCGTCCTCGGCGGCCTGGCGATGGGCATGACGGTCGAGGAGATCCGCGAGCGGTACCAGGGCATCGTCGACTTCTCGGGGATCAACGAGAAGGGCGACTTCATCTCGCTGCCGATGCGCACGTACTCCTCCGGCATGGCGGCCCGGCTGCGGTTCTCGATCGCGGCGGCCAAGGACCACGACGTGCTGATGATCGACGAGGCGCTGGCCACCGGCGACCGGAAGTTCCAGAAGCGCTCCGAGGCCCGCATCCGGGAGCTGCGCAAGGAGGCCGGCACGGTCTTCCTGGTCAGCCACAACAACAAGTCGATCCGGGACACCTGCGACCGCGTGCTATGGCTGGAGAAGGGGGAACTGGTCATGGACGGCCCCACCGAGGACGTCCTCAAGGAGTACGAGAAACCGGGGTCGTCGTAACGGGCGCACGGGGGCCGCGCGGGCTCACGGACGGGTGTCCGTCCCGGGGGCTCCGTGCCAGGTCCGGGACCGTTGCAGGCGCGGGACCGGGTCCGTGGCAGGTCCGGGACCGGGGCCGTGACAGGCCCGGGACCGGGGCCGTGACAGGCCCGGGACCGGGGCCGTGACAGGCCCGGGACCGGGGCCGTGACAGGCCCGGGACCGGAACGAGAGCCCGAAGGGCAGGCGGCATGGAGTGGTCCACGGATTCCGGTTACTGGCTCGGCCGGCTGGTCTTCCAGCGCGGGCTCGCCGCCCTCTATCTGGTGGCGTTCCTGGCGGCGGCCCGCCAGTTCCGCGCTCTGATCGGCGAGCGCGGGATGCTGCCGGTGCCGTACTTCGTGGCGCGGGTGCCCTTCCGGCGCTCCCCCAGCCTCTTCCACTTCCGGTACTCCGACCGTCTCTTCGCCGCGGTCTCCTGGACGGGGGCTGCGCTCGCCGCGGCCGTGGCGGCCGGTGCCGCCGACGCGGTCCCGCTCTGGGCGTCGATGGTGCTGTGGGCCGTGCTGTGGGTGCTGTATCTGTCCATCGTCAATGTGGGCCAGATCTGGTACGGCTTCGGCTGGGAATCCCTGCTGCTGGAGGCGGGCTTCCTCGCCGTGTTCCTGGGGAACGCGGACACCGCGCCGCCGGTGCTCGTGCTGTGGCTGCTGCGGTGGCTGCTCTTCCGGGTGGAGTTCGGCGCCGGACTCATCAAGCTGCGCGGCGACCGCTGCTGGCGCGATCTGACCTGCCTCCACTACCACCACGAGACACAGCCGATGCCGGGGCCGCTCAGCTGGTACTTCCACCATCTGCCGAAACCGCTGCACCGCGTCGAGGTCGCGGCCAACCATGTGGCCCAGCTGGTGCTGCCGGTGGCCCTGTTCACCCCGCAGCCGGTGGCGGGCATCGCGGCGGCAGGGATCGTCCTCACCCAGCTCTGGCTGGTGCTGTCCGGCAACTTCGCCTGGCTGAACTGGGTGACGATCCTGCTCGCGCTGCCCGCGATCGGCGGCGTCGCGGTCACCGACGCGCTGTCGCTGCCCCGGCCTCCGGCGCTGCCCCCGGCACCGGCGTGGTTCGACGGCATGGTGATCGCCGCCACCGTCCTGGTCGTGGTGCTCAGTTACTGGCCCGCGCGGAACCTGCTCTCCCGCCGGCAGGAGATGAACCGCTCGTTCAACCCCCTGCACCTGGTCAACACCTACGGCGCGTTCGGCACCATCAGCCGGACCCGGCGGGAAGTGGTCGTCGAGGGCACGGACGAGCCCGAGGTCACCCGGGACACCGTGTGGCGGGAGTACGAGTTCCGGGGCAAGCCCGGTGACCCGGCCCGGCTGCCGCCCCAGTTCGCGCCCTATCACCTGCGGCTGGACTGGCTGATGTGGTTCGCGGCGCTGTCCTCCGCCTACTCCCGCTCCTGGTTCCTGCCGTTCGTCGAACGTCTCCTGGTGAACGACCCGGCCACCCTGCGGCTGCTGCGCCGCAACCCGTTCCCGGACACCCCGCCCACCCATGTGCGCGCCCGGCTCTACGCGTACCGGTTCACCACCCGCCGGGAGCGCCGCGAGACCCGGGCGTGGTGGACCCGCACCCTGATCGGTGAGCACCTCCCGCCGGTCGCGCTGGACGAGCCGGACGGTGCCGCGCGCCCGGCCGGACCGCCGTGACCAACGGCCGGCTTCCCCGACCGGCCGTCAGGGCCGAGGGGGCCGTGCGCCCGCCGCCGGGCCCGGGGGCCGTCGCCGTACCCGCCCGGCACCCGATACGGCCGCCCGGCTGAACCCCGGGGACAGGCGCGTGCGGGCCGGACCCACCGGGTACCGCCAGCAAGCACGGCGATCCCCCCGGTGGCGTTTCCTCCCCTGTACGGAGAAGGGCGGCTGTACCGACATGGCTGAGTTTCTGACCGACATCCGGACCATCCGGGAACGGGCGCGCAGGGAGATCGACAAGGGACCGGTGACCGACGCCTACGGCGCCGACCTGAGCCGGGTCGTCCTGGTCCTCAACGAGGCTCTGGCCACCGAGATCGTCTGCACACTGCGCTACAAGCGGCACTACTACACGGCGACCGGGCTGTACTCCGAGCCCGTCGCGGCGGAGTTCCTCCAGCACGCCCAGGAGGAGGAACAGCACGCCGACAAGCTCGCGCAGCGCATCGTCCAGCTCGGCGGGGAGCCGGACTTCAACCCGGACACCCTCACCCGGCGGGCGCACGCCGAGTACGACGCCAGCGCCGATCTGATCGAGATGATCAAGGAGAACCTGGTGGCCGAGCGCGTCGCCATCGCCGCCTACACCGAGATCGCCCAGTGGATCGGCGCCGGTGACCCGACCACCCGCCGGATCTTCGAGGAGCTGCTGGCCCAGGAGGAGGAGCACGCGGACGACATGCGGGGCCTGCTGGAGCGGATCCCGCGGGACCAGCAGGGCGTCTGAAACGCCGACCGGGGAACGGCCGGGGCGGCGGGACCGCGGTCCCGGTGCCCCGGAACGGCCATCGCCGTCGGATTCCCGGGCACCGGCCCGCCGCACAGGGCCCTGCCGGGGCGGCGCACACCCGGCCGGGGCGGCGCCGTAACGCCCGTCAGTACTCCCGGCTCCCGAGGGAGCGGCGGCGGGCGTAGAGGGTCCAGGCCGTGCTGCCGACGACCAGGGTGCCGGCCACGGAGACGTACCAGGCCGTCGGGGGGCGGTCGCGGGGCACGGTGGCCGCCGACGCCTGGCCGACCGCGGTCGCGGGGTCGTCGTGGACCGGACCGTGCACGGCGCGGGCCGCGGCAGCGGCCCGGTCGCGGTGCAGGGTGCCGACGGCGGAGACCTTGCCCGAGGCCTTGAATCCCCAGTCGAGCAGGGACTTCGCCTCGTGGTAGACGGCGTTGTAGCTGCCCGACTGCGGGTTCATGACCGTCGCCAGCAGGGTCCGCCCGCCGCGGCGCGCGGCGACCACCAGGGTGTTCCCGGCGTGGCTGGTGTAGCCGTTCTTGACGCCGATCAGGCCGCGGTAGCGGGCGAGTCCGGACGCGCCGACGAGCAGCCGGTTGGTGTTCTGGATGGCGAAGGTTCCGTTCGCCCTGCCGTCCGCCTTCCTCCCGGTGGGGAAGCGGGCGTAGCGAGTCGAGGCGTAGCGGACGAAGTCCGGCCGGGCCAGACCGGCGCGGGCGATCAGGGTCAGGTCGTAGGCCGAGGAGACCTGGCCCGGGGCGTCGTAGCCGTCGGCCGAGACCACCCGGGTGTCGTACGCCCCGAGCGAGCGTGCCCTGGCCCGCATCTGCGCGATCGTGGTCCGCATCGATCCGTTCATGGCGGCCAGGGCGTGCACGGCGTCGTTGCCGGAGCTGAGGAACACGCCCCGCCAGAGGTCCGCGACGGTGTAGGAGTGGCCCGCCTGCACGCCGACGCGGCTGCTGCCCGCGCCGACTTCCGCGAGGTCGGCCTCGCTCACCTTGCGGAGCACCTGCTGCGGAAGCCGGGGCAGCACGGTGACCGCGAAGAGGGTCTTCAGGGTGCTCGCCGGGGGCAGTCGCCGGTGCGCGTCCTTCGAGGCCAGCACCTGGCCGGTGCCCGCGTCGGCCACCACCCACGACAGGCCCGAGAGGTTCGGGGGGAGGTGCGGCGCCCGGGCCGTGGGCCGTACCTGCACCCCGGGCCGGCTCAGCCGTGGCCCGCCCACCGCGGCGGGCCCGCCGTGGCGTTGGCCCTCGTCGTCCGCGTGCGCCGGCGCCGCCGGGCAGGCGAGGGCCAGGCTCGCGGCGACGACCGCCATCGCGGCGATCCGCGTCTTCAGTCCCGACTTCGTTCCCATGACTGCACCGTAAAAACGCTGTGGCCGGCCTGCCGCGCGTTCCTGCTCCATCCGGGGGCGACGAACCGACGCGCCGTCAGAAGCAGGGGAACGCGGACAGGATGACAGGGTGGCGATGGACCGGATCACATCGGCGCGAGCAGCTGCTGCTCGCCGGAGGGCATGGAGTCGGCGAGGCACCGTACGGCGCCTTGGAGCACCGAGGCCTGCGGCGTGTCGACCAGGTGGACCGACATGCCCACCAGCCGGCTCAGCTGCTCGGGCAGACCGCCCAGCAGCGCCCCTCCCCCGGTGAGCACCAGCCCCCGTTCGATGATGTCGTCGGCGACGCTCGCGGGGCAGTGCCCGACGACGGAGGCGACGGCCTCGCCGATCCGTTTGATCTCCGGCACGGAAACCAGCAGCAGCTCGCCCACGGACAGCGTCGCGGACTTGGGCAGGTCGGTGACCCTGTCCCGGCCGCGCACCTCCAGGGAGGTGTTCTGCCGGGCGGCGGCGGCCAGGCTGAGGCCGATCTTGACCTCCTCGGCGGCCTCGGCGCTCAGCGTCAGGGCGTGCTCCCGCTGCAGATAGCCGATCAGGGCGGCCCCGAAGGAGTCACCGGCGGTGTGGATCGACTCCGCCGCCACCATGGTGCCGAAGGCGAAGGCCGCCACCTCGGTCGTCCCCGCGCCCACGTCGACGATCATGGTGCCGGTCGCGTCCCAGACCGGTACGCCGGCTCCGATCGCCGCCAGGGTGGACTTGGGGATGAGCCGGACCGAGCGCGCCCCGGCGATCTCGAAGGCCTCCTGAACGGCACGTTTCTGCACCTCGGTGGCCTGGGCCGGTACGCCCGCCACCACCCGGGGCGGCAGCCAGGAGCGCAGCCGGCCGCGGCGCTGCTGCCCGATGGCGTGCCACAGCAGCCGGGTGGTCGCGTCGAAGTCGGTGATCACGCCCCGGCGGATGGGCGCGACCGTCTCGATGGCCGGTGGCGTGCGGCCCGCCATGCCCTTGGCGGCGTCGCCGACCGCCACGATCTTCCCGGTGCGGGTGTCGACCGCGAGGACCGAAGCGCCGCGGAACGAGGTGCCCCGCGGCCCGTGCACCCGGGTGCAGGACGTTCCTAGGTCGACGGCCAGCTGGGTGGCCCCGAGAGCCTGGGACAGAGCCATGGAGAGTCCTTTCGCCCTGGTGTCCGGTTCGGTGTCCACACTCGGCCCCGGACCGCCGGGATCAGTCGCACCACCCGCCGCACTCCCTCGAAAGGGTGCGACGAACGGGTAGTCATATCCGCCGTCCAGCGGTGACGGACGTATCGCGGCGAGGTGCCTGCGGAGCGCCCCCGGAGGGCGGCGCAAGGGGTGGCTCAGGCGCGGCGGCCGGTGCCCGCACCGGCCCGGTTCCCGCGGCGCTCCGGGGCCGGCCGCGGGCCTGGCAGTGCGGCAACCGGCCCTGCCGCCGGACGCGGCGTTTCGGCGGCGCGTGCCCTGACCCGCCGCGCCCGGGCACCGACCGGCGCCGCGGGCGGGCCCGGCGCGGGGCGGCCGCCGACGGAGAACCGGCCGACGGCGTGGGAGAGGCACCCTCCGCCAACGGCGGGACTGCGGTTGCCCCCCGGTGGCGGGCACTGAAACATCCTCATATGAACGCGATGCGTGCACTGATGTCCCTCGCGGCCGCGGGCGGCGTCCTCGGGGCGGCGCTCGGCGCCGCCCAGGTCACGGCCCCCGCCGACGCCGGGACACCCGTGCACGGTCCCGCGCCCGCCCCCGCGCCGCCGGCCGCCCCGCCCGTGGCCTCGTTCGACTACGGCGCCGGGGCGCTCACCGAGTCCCTGGCCGCGCCCCGGGCCGGGATCTGCTACTCGCTCGGCGGCACCCGGTCCGCGACCGCCTTCCGCAACGGCAGCGAGCTGCGGGCCGAGCTCTTCCCCGAGCCCGGCTGCGCCGGACGGCCGAGCCCGGTGCTGTCTCCCGGGCGGTCGGCCACCGGTGTCGCGCCGCGGTCGAGTGTGGTCTTCGTCGTGGGCGGGCGGGACCGGCCGGCCACGGGAGGCTGACGGCCGGTCCGACCGTTCGTCAGCCCGGCCCGGCGCCCGGCGCGCCGGCCGCTCCCCGGCGCGCCCGCCCGTCCGGTGCACCGGATGGGCCGCGCGTGCCACCGGCGCCGTGCCGGGCGACCGGACTCCGGTGCACCGGCACGCCGGTCCGTGTGCTCACTGCGGCCGGGCCCGGCCGCCCGGGGGCGTACGGCGCGTCGGCGCCCCACCGGGCCGGTCCCGGGCGGACGATCGGGCTGACGGTCATCCGCACACCCAGGGTCATCCGCACACAGGAGGATTTCATCGTGGCCACGACGCGCACCGCCCACACCGAGTGGGAAGGCGAACTGATCAAGGGGACCGGCGAGGTCACCCTCGACTCCTCGGGGGTCGGGCACTTCCCCGTGACCTGGGCCTCCCGTGCCGAGGAGCCGGCCGGGAGGACGAGTCCGGAGGAGCTGATCGCGGCCGCTCACTCCAGTTGCTTCTCGATGGCTCTGGCCAACGGACTCACCAAGGCCGGTACGCCGCCGACGACACTGCGCACGCAGGCCGAGGTCACCTTCCAGCCGGGCACCGGGATCACCGGGGTGCACCTCACGACGACCGGCCGGGTGCCGGGGGCGGACGAGGCCGCGTTCCAGGCGGCGGCCGAGGACGCCAAGGCGAACTGCCCGGTGAGTCAGGCCCTCACGGGGACCTCCATCACCCTCACCGCGAACCTGTCCGCCTGAGCGCGGCGGTGCCGCCACCCCGTGACCGGGGGCGGCGGCACCGTCACGGCCTCGCACGGAGGCCGGCGGGATTCGGCGGAATCCGCGTGAATCCCGTGGTCAGAGCAGTATCCCCTTCGCCTCCAGATAGGCCGCGGGGTCGAGGTCGGAGCCGTAGGCGGTGGAGGTCCGCACCTCGAAGTGCAGGTGCGGACCGGTGGAGTTGCCGGTGTTGCCGGACTGCCCGAGCAGGGTTCCGGCCTCCACCCGCTGCCCCTCGTGGACCGCGACCTCGGAGAGGTGGGCGTAGAGCACATAGTGCCCGTCGTCCAGCTTCACCATCACCATCAGGCCGTAGTCGCCGGCCCAGTCGGCCTGGGTGACGACGCCGGTCCCGACGGAGTGCACCGAGGTGCCCACCGGGACGGCGAGGTCGACACCCGTGTGATGGCCGGCGATCCACTCACCGGGGATGCCGTACTCGGCCGACACGGCGCCGACGGCGACCGGCCTGACCCAGCCCCGCAGGTCGTCCTCCCCGGTGTCCACCTGCCACTGCGACTCCTGTGCCGCCTCCTCCGACGCCTCCGACGCCTCCGCCAACTCCTCGACGACCTGCTCGGACTGCTCGGACTGCGCCTCCTGGGGATCGTCGTCGCCCGGCTCGGCGTCGTCACGGCCGGTGCCGGCGGCGTACGCCACGCGGTCGGCCCCCGGCCGGTGGGCCGATGCCGGGTGTTCCGTCGCCGCCCAGGCCGTGCCCGACGTCGGGACGATGCAGAGCGCGCCGAGCAGGGAACCGCATATCAGGTGCCGGACCAGGGGAGATGGCGGCGGGGGATGCGGGGCCCGGTGCTGGTCTTCCGTGCTCACGGGGGTGTCCTCTCTGTCTTACGTACCAGGGGTGCTGTCTCGGTTTCGGGATCCGTCGGCGGCTGGACACGCCGCGGGCCCCGTATCCCGGCCGACCGCCGTGCGGCCATGCCGGGATACGGGGCCCGCGGTGGTGGTCATGCCCGACGGGAGGTCAGGCGCCGTTCCGGTTCCGCTTGCGGGTGATGAGGACCGTGGCCGCACCACCGGCCACCAGCAACGCCGCACCCCCGGCGATCCCCATTCCGTTCACTCCGGCGATGCTGCCGCCCTCACCGGCGTCGGAGCCGCCCGTCGCGCCCCGGCGCACCGTGAAACTCGCCTCCGCCGACGACCCGCCGCGCTCACAGCGCGTCCGTACGTGGTAGGTCTCCCCCACCCGGGCCCGGGGCGAGACGCGAGCCGTCCCGACGAAGTTGCTCCCGCCCTTGTCGCGCAGGGTCACCGACCGCACGAACCCCTCGGACGACGCGACCACCGAACGCTCCCGGCAGCCGCCCCGCTGCACCAGCGTCACCTCACCCCCGGGCGCGGGGAACCTCGGGGAGACCGACAGCGTCCCGCGCCCCTCCCCACGGCCTCCGTCCTCGGCAGCGGCGCCCACCGCCGAGCCGCCCACCGCCACAACACCCAACAGCGCGACCCCCACACACCGACGCACAACCGCACCCATCACCCAACACCTCCGGAACGCCCGCATGCGGAACCTCGCCGTCCGCACAGGACCATCACGCACCCCATGCCACCCCCACGGACCGTCAAGCGCACACGCCGGGCCGCCGTCCCCCTCCCACCAACGGCCCACCGAGCGGCCGTTCCCCACGTCAAAACCCCAGGCCACACAGGCCCGCACCGCTCCGCGCACAACCACCCGACCCCCACGCCCCAATGAGTGACCACCCCCTCCGGACCGGTGACGCACCGGCGGGGTCCGCGGGGTGTGATGCTGGAGGGGTGTACGAGGAACGGTTCTCCCGGACGGCCGGCGCGACGCTGTGGACCCGGACGGCGGACGGCACGCCGCAGCGGGTCCTGCCCGACGGCTGCACCGACCTCATCGTGATCGGCGGAGAACTGGTGGTGGCGGGCCCGGACACCCGGGCCCATCTGGCCACGGGCCTGCCCGGCACCCGGTACCTCGGCCTCCGGTTCCCTCCCGGGCGGGGGCCCGCGCTGCTGGGGGTGCCGGCGGACGAGCTGCGGGACCGGCGGGTACCGCTGGGCGCTCTCTGGTCCGGCCGGGAGGCCCGGGTCCTGGCGGAGCAGGTCGTCGAGGCGGACGATCCGGCGGAGGTACTCGCGCGGATCGCGGCGGACCGGCAACGGACGAGTCCGCCGCCCGACCCCCTGGTCACCGCGCTCGTTCCGGCGCTGCGGGCGGGGGAGCCGGTCGCGGCGGTCGCCGCGGCGGCGGGACTCGGTGAGCGGCAGCTGCGACGCCGCTGCCTGACGGCCTTCGGATACGGCCCGAAGACCTTGGCCCGGGTGCTGCGGATGAACCGGGCACTGCGGCTGGCGCGCGACGGCGTTCCGTACGCCACCGTCGCGGCCGCCACGGGCTATGCGGACCAGGCGCACCTGGCGCGCGAGGTGAAGGCCCTGGCCGGGGTGCCGCTGAGCGAGCTGCCGGTCCGCTGAGCGAGTTGCCGGTCCGCTGAGCGAGCTGCGGGTCCGCTGAGCCGACGACAGGCCGGCGGGCAGGCGGCCGTCCGTGGCGGACCGGCGCCATGAGCGGCGGCCGGTCCGCGGGCGGCGGGAGCAGTCGACGGACCGGGCAGCCGGACGGTGAGGCCGGCCGACGGGCTACGCGGCCGGGCGGCCGGGCAGTCGGGCCGCGGACGGTGGGTTCAGTCGGCCGGCAGCGGCGCGAAGAGATCCACGGCGTGGCCGTCCGGGTCGAGCACCACGGCGTAGCGCTGGCCCCAGAACGCGTCGAAGGGCTTCAAGTACCCCTCGTGGCCCGCCCCGACGAGCGCGGCGTACGACGCGTCGACGTCGCCGGGGCCGTCGCAGGCGAAGGCCAGGGAGACGCCGTGACCCCGCGGGGGCGTCCATGCGGGATCGAAGGAGCGGATGGTCTCGGTGGTGTCCCAGGCGATGCGCAGGCCGCCGGGCAGCGCGGCCTCGACGTGCGGCTGGGTGTCGGCCTCGGCCGGGATGTCCAGGCCGAGGCGGCGGTAGAAGGCGAGCGACGCCGCCATGTCGGTGACGACGAGGCCGATGAGGTCGAATCGTGGAGTCATACCGGCACCGTAAGCAGAGGGCGGTGAAACCGTCTTGAACGAATCGGACGTCCGGCCGCGCAGATGACCCCGCCCCGGTCGACGCGTCACGCAACTTCCGGGCCGTGGCGCCGTTCCGCGGAGCGACCGAGGCGGGGCCGGTAACGGGGTCGTGGCCGGGGTCAGGGGCCGGACACCGGTGAGCGGCAGTCGCCGGCGACTGCCGCTCCGGATGGCGAGGAGGACACCGGTGGGGTGGCCGATGCCCTCGCCGCCGGGTCAGGCCGTGCGGCTCTGGGACCTCATGGTCCGCATCACCGCTCCGGCGGCGAGCAGACCGAGCAGGCACACCACCGCGCCGACGATCACGTTGTTCCAGATCATCCCGGTGTCCGGGAAGCGAGTGACCACCCAGGGAGAGATGATCAGCCAGACGCCCATCGCCGCCATGGCCCAGCTCATCCCACCGATCCTCTCCGGTGCGACGGCCAGCCCGATTCCCAGCAGTGCGACAGCGATGCCCAGAACGAGGTTGTTGAGGGTCAGCTCGGGCTCGGCGCCCGTGAAGTGCACGACCCAGGGAGAGATGGCGCAGTAGACGCCCGCGAGGAACGCCAGTCCGTCGAGGGCTCCGGCGTCCGGTCCCTGGAGCATGCGCGCATACCGGTCCCGCATTTCATGTACATCAGGGTGACCCGACAGGTCACCGGGACGGTGCGAGAGGTCGGCCATGCGACTCGCCTCCTTCGATCCTCCATCTGTGAACTCGCCAGCCGACATCAGGCGAGCAGTACCATTGTGCGCTTTCAAGTGCTTTGTGCATAGATGCCTGTCACAAGATGAAATGGCCCGCATGATCCTCGATCCAGGCGGCGAAAGAGCGGGCCGGCCGGCCGGTCAGTTGCTCCACCGTGCGGGTGATCTCGGCAGGGGTGTCCTGAGCCGACTCCCACATGTCGAGCAGGACGTCGACGACAGCCTCCGGCATGTGGGCGGCCATGCTCTTCCTCGCCGTCTCGCGACTCACGGCGTTGACGGCGACGGGCCGGCCGGTCACCTGCGCGATGCGGTCGAGCTGCTGCTGGAAGGTGAGGGACTCCGGCCCGGTCAGGGTGTGGGCCGCGCAGCCGGGCCGGGCGGCGTCGAAGGCCGCAAGGGCGACCTCGGCGATGTCGGCCTCGTGGATCGGGTCGGTGTGGGCGCGCGGGTACGGAAGGTCGACGGCGCCGGCGGCCCTGAGGGCCGGGGCCCACTGGAGCGCGTTGGCGGCGAACGCGCCCGGCCGCAGCAGGGTCGACGCGATCGACGAGGCGGCCAGCGCCTTTTCGGCGTCGAGGTGGAGCCGGGCTATGGCGTTGGCCCCGGGGTCCGGGGCCAACACCGCGGCGGAGGAGAGCAGAACGATGTGCCGCACCCCGGCCCGGTCCGCCTCGACGAGGAACTCCTCGGCGTACGAGGCGTCGGCGTAGAGGAACACCGCGGTCACCCCTTCCAGCGCCGCGGTGAAGGTGGCCGGGTCACCGAGGTCGCATCGCACCGCCGGTACACCGACAGGCAGGTCGAGTCCGTCCGGGTCAGCCGACCCGGCACGCACCGCGCTGCCGCGCGCGTGCAGGAGGCCGATGAGATGGCGGGCGACCTTGCCGCGGCCGCCGGTGACGAGAGTGGTCATGTCGTCGTCCTTCACTGCGCGGGCCCGGACGGTCCGGGCCGGTGGAGTCGTGCGGGAACGCCGCACGGCCGCGCACCCGTAGAATCCATTGCGCGACACAGATATTACACAGCATGAATATTGCGTCACGCAATCAATTGGGAGCGTGGAGGCGATCATGACGGCGGAGGCGACATGACGGCGGAACGGGCGGAACGGGCGGAGCTGCTGGAGCGGATCGGCGTCGAAAGCCGTCGGCACCACGCCGCGTGGACATTGCTCAACCAGGCCCTGGCCGACCGACTGCGGCTGCACCCCACCGACCTGCAGTGCCTGGGCCTGCTCGATCTCGAACCCGGGCCGTTGAGCACCGGCGGGATCGCCGAGCTGACGGGGCTGACACCGGGGTCGGCGACCAGGCTGGTGGACCGTCTGGAGAAGGCGGGGCTGGTCGAGCGCCGTCCGGACCCCCGGGACCGCAGGCGGGCACTGGTGGCGCTGGTGCCGGGTGCCCTGGGAAGGGTGAGCGCGGCGTGGGAGAGCCCCTCCCGGGCCTTCACCGAGAACCTCCGGCGGTACACCGACCGGGAACTGGCCCTCATCGGCGACTACCTGAGCACCGGCGCCGAGGTGGGACGCGTGCAGGCGGAACGGCTGCGGAAGGGGGCGGAGGAACCGGAGGACACGACGAACCCTGCGGGGCCGGAGAGCACGGAGGGAGCGGCCAACGGCCGCTGAGCTCCGCCCCGTACGGGCCTGCCGGGCGGCCGATGACGCGCTGTCGGGGCTGCCGGTAGCGTCACGAGCCATGACCGGTATCGACACCACCGCCTGCACCATCCGCACCGCCCGCCCGGAGGACGCGGCGGCCATCGAGGCCCTCGACGGCTCCTTCACCACCGGAACCGTCTTCGAAGTGACGGCCACCGACAACGGGTTCACCCTCCGCGAGGTCCCCGTCGACCCACCTCTGACGAAGGTCTTCCCGGAGAGCGAGGACCCCGAGGACGACAGGCCCGAGGACGAACGCCCTGGCGCCGAGGGCCCCGGCCGCGACGAGGCCGAGGACGCCGACCGCCGCACCTTCGTCGCCGTGGGCCCCGACGGCGGGCTCGTCGGCTTCGCCGCCGTCTCCCACTCCGCGTGGAACCGCCGCATGGCCGTCGAGGACATCGAGGTCGCCCCCGGCCACCGCGGCCGGGGCATCGGCCGGACCCTGATGGGACACGCCGTCGACTTCGCCCGCGAGCGGGGAGCCGGGCACCTCTGGCTGGAGGTCACCAACGTCAACGCTCCCGCCATTCACGCCTACCGCCGGATGGGCTTCACCCTCTGCGGCCTGGACACCACCCTCTACGACGGGACGGAGTCCGCGGGCGAGCAGGCGCTCTACCTGAGCCTGCCCTGCGACCGCGCCCCGGGCTTCTGACGGCGGCGCCCCCACCCCGGCACCGGGGAGCGCCGGCCGACCGCACGTCAGTGGTGGATCCTGCGGGGCCGGGTCACGGAACGCCGTACGCTGGGGGCCCGTGACCGGAATCGATCTTGTCAACGGGGTGGTGGGGGCCGTCTTCGGCATGGTATTCGCCGTACTCTTCCAACAGCCGCTCCAGAACGTCTGGTTCAGGATCCGCCGCCGGTCCGCGACCGCCGTGCGCAGCATGACGTACCGGGACGACGGCGTGCCCCACTCCATGTGGTCGACCTTCTCGATCGGCCCGCTCCACACCTCGGCCCTCGTCGTGGAGGGCGACGGCGAACAGGCCATCGCGCCGGAGTCGGTCCGCGTCCGCGTACTGGACGGGGAGGTGGCCCTCCCCGAGGAGATGGCGCCCTGGCGGGAGGAGATAGCGGCCGAGCAGGAGCAGGCGGAGGCCACCGGCACCCGGGTGCGCGTCTGGAACGGCCCCCGGTACGCCGTGGAGGGCCTGGAGATCTCCCGCACCGCGCTGGAGGAGCACCCGGACGTCCGGCTGCTGCTCCGCCCCACCGACTACTACACCTTCCTCGCGGCACAGCAGCTCGACCGCCGGCTGCCCGACGGCAGCACCCCGCGCGGACGCTACCTCGACCCCGACCGTCCGCTGGACGCGCCCGCGTTCCTGCAGTGCAGCTTCGGCGTGAACGTGGCCGTGGTCACCGCCGACCACCTGCTCGTCGTCAGCCGGCGGGCGGACCAGGTGCGCTCCGGCCCCGGCCTGTGGGGCTCCTCGGTGAACGAGGGGCTCTCCCGGCACATCGACTCGGCCGGCCGCCACGCACCCGATCTGCACGACGTCGCGCGGCGCGGCATGCGCGAGGAGCTCTCCCTGCAGCCGCACGAGTACTCGCTCACGCTGCTGGCCTTCGTGCTGGACGTGGAACGGCGGCAGTGGAGCGCCCACTTCACCGCGCATCTCACCGATCTGACCGGCGACGGCCTGCGGTCCCGTATCTCGCACGGCGTCGCCGACCGCTGGGAGCACCAGAGCTTCGACCATGTGCCGTTCCGCCCGGCCGACGTGGTCGCCCATCTGCTCCGCCCCGACCGCGTCCGCCGCTGGGCCCCGGTCACTCCGGCCCTGTTCCACCTGGCCCTGGTGCACACCCACGGTCGCGGCGCCGTGGAACGCGCCGAGGCGCAGGCCGTCCGCCGCCTGCGCTAGGACCTGTCGTCGAACCCCCGCCAGCTCCGCGACGCCATGCACGCACTGTCGTCGGCACGCGGGCCCGCTGCACTTCGGGGCTGCCGCCCTGGCGCGCAGCAGGTTCCCGGCCACCCGGATATCGCGCTCCCGTGGGCGGCAGCCTGACGGCCCGTTCGTGGCCCCGCCCTTCCGACGAGGCCGCTCCCGCACGTGTCGCACGGCGGTGGCCGGCCGCGTTCCCGACATCGGCGGCTCATCGCAGGGTCCGCCGACCGCCCGGGCCCGCGGCCGATGGATGCCGCCGGATGGGGGAAACTGAGCAGCATGTCTGCTCCGCGCCGCTCCTGCCCCGTCTGCTGCCGTGAGATCGCCGTGGTGGGGGGCCGGCTGGCCCGGCACGACCCGCCGGGCCGCCGCTCGGTGCTGGAGCTGATCTCCTGCCCGGGGTCGCGGCGTCTCACTTCCGTCGGCGACAGCCAGCCGCCGCTGATCGATCTGGACGCACCGCCGGTGCCGGGTCAGCTGCCGCTGTTCTGACGCCCGTTCGGGCGCCGGACCGGGACCGGGGAACCCCGGCCCGGGAGGCTCACCCGGCGCCGAAGAGCTTCAGCAGCTCGTCCTTGCCGAACATCCGCGCCGTGTCCACCGCGGACGGGGTGCCCGCCGCCGGGTCCGCGCCGCCCGCCAGCAGGGCCCGGACCACCGCGTCCTCGCCCTTGAACACCGCACCCGCGAGGGGTGTCTGGCCACGGTCGTTGGCCCGGTCCGGGTCGGCGCCGCGGCCGAGGAGGGCCTCCACGGCACCCGCATGGCCGTGGTACGCGGCGAGCATCACCAGCGAGTCGCCCTTGTCATTGGTGAGATCGGCCGGCACACCGGCGTCGACGTACGCGGCCAGCGAGGCCGTCTCGCCGCCGCGCGCGAAGTCGAAGACCCTGCTCGCCAGCTCGATGACCTCAGGATCGACCTGACCTGCGACATCTCCCGACTCCGGAGTGTCCATCCGCTGATCCGCCTTCCCGGTCCGCCGCCCGCAGGAGTGAACGGCCAGCCTACTGCGACCCGCCGGCGGTCCGGCGGACCGGCCGTCGCGGCACCGGCTCCCCGGACCGTCCGCCGCCCGGACGGCGCACTCCGCATCGGCCATGAGCGTCAAATTCATGACAAATCCTCCATGTGCCACTTTGCCGGGACAGATACATGCTGCGAACCTGAATCACCTCACGGTGACGGTGTCGTCCCCACCCCACAGGAGAACCCCATGATTCTGTCCGTCTCGGGCGTCGTACTGCTCGCCATCATCGTCTTCCTGCTCTTCCGCAAGGACGGGCTCAAGGCCTCCCACGCCGTGGTCTGCGCGCTGTTCGGCTTCTTCCTGGCGGGCACGGCGATCGCCCCGAGCATCAAGGCGGGCAGCGCGAGCCTGGCCGGCCTGCTGGGCGGCATCAAGTTCTGAGTTCCGGCCGCGACGGCCGTCCCGTCCACCGACGTTGCACACCCCCAGGAGACCGATGTGGCCCGGCGCCCTCTGCCCCGCATCCTGACCGGCGCACCCCTCGCCCGGAGCCGTGCCGCGGCCCGTGCCGCCGTCCACACCGCAGCGGACGTCCTGCATCCGCTCATCGTCGTGGTGCGCGGACTGCGCCGGCTGGCGGCCGGCGGGCGGCGCCGGCTGTCCGCCGCGCCCCCGGACCGGCGGGGTCCCGCGCTGGTCATGCTGGCGGCCGGGGTGGTGGCGCTCGCGATGCTGCCGTACGGGCCGGCGCTCATGATGGCGGGGGTCCTGGCGGCCGGAGCCTGGGCGGGGCGTGACCGGGACCCGGCGGAGACCGGTCCGAGCGAGGCCGAGAGCGGACGGCTGCAGGTCCTCCACGACGCCCTGGTGCCCTACTTCTCCGCGACCGACGACCCCGGCCCGCTGTACGCGCACGGGGGCGACTGGCAACAGGCCTTCTCCGCCTGGGATTTCGACGACGAGGGCCGGATCACGCTGCTGCATCTGCACTACCCGCCGTACTTCACCGACGGCGAGCCCGCCGCGCGGGCCCGGATCGAGAAGCTGCTCCACGCCAAGTCCGGGCGGGGCCGGGAGTACCTGTTCGACTGGAACGAGGAGCTGAACGAGCTCGTCATGACGGTGCTGGAGCCGCTCCCCACCGACATCCGGGCGCAGCGGTTCGTCACCTCGCCCGCCGAGACGGTCCTCGGCTTCACCGACTCCGGCGACGTCCGCCGCACCGTGCCCGTGACCACCGACGACGCCCCGCGCGACGCCCCGCCGGTGATCTGGCGGACCGGTCCCCGCACCACGGAGCCGCATCTGCTCGCGCTCGGCAGGCCGGGCAGCGGCGTCAGCACGCTGCTGCGCTCGCTCGCCCTCCAGGGGCTGCGGCACGGCGATGTGCTGGTGGTGGACGGGAGCGGCACCGGCGAGTACGCCTGCCTGCTGGGCCGGGAGGGGGTGCTGGCGGTGGAGAGCGGCCTCGCGGGGGCCCTGACGTCGCTGGAGTGGGCGGCCCACGAGACCGAGCGCCGGCTGATCGCCGCCAACCGGGCCCGCCAGCTGGGGCATCCGGCACCGGACGACACCCGTCGGCAGCTGTGGATCGTCCTCGACCGGCCCTCGGTGCTCAGCCAGGTGGCGGCCGCCGAGGGACGGACCGACCCACAGGAGCTGCTCGGCATCCCGCTGCGGCACGGGCGGGCCGCCCAGGTCACCGTCTGCGTCGGCGACCAACTGGACTGCGCGGACCTGCTGGCCGACGCCGTACGGTCGCACACCAGAGCGCGGGTGATCCTGGGGACGGCCACGGCCGAGGAGGTGACGGAGGTGCTGGACCAGCCGCCGCACACCACCCCACCCGCGCACGTCCCGCCGGGCCGCGGCTATGCGCGGCTGGGTGCGGGGCCGGTGCACCGGCTCCAGGTGCCGACCACCCCCGACCCGTACGACGACGAAGTGAGGGAGGCGGACCGGCAGGCCGTTCTGGACCTGCTGCCGGATCCGGCCGGTCCGGAGCTGCCGGCCCAGCCCGCGGCGGCCGTGCACGCCGACAGCTGACCCGGCACACCCGGCGCCCGCCCGCACGTTCGCCCGCACCCACCGGGGCCGCCGCCGGACGGCCCGATCCGGGAGCAGCCGGTCCGGCCGTTCTCGAGGCGGTTCCGTCCCGGGCCGAGGCGGACCAGGCGGGCCGGAGCCGGAAGCCGGGCCCTCCAAGTCCGGGCCCAGCCGGAGGACCGGAAGCCGGACCGGCCCGACGGGGTCCGGGGCCCGCCCGGCCGGGCTCAGGCCACCAGGCTGCGCGGTGTGTCCACGGCGACCGGGGCGCCCGTCTCCACCAGGTGAGCCGCCGCGGCGAGCCGGGTCGCCGCGGTCTCGGCGACCGCGCCGCCCACGGTGAACGGGAGTCGGACGAAGCCCTCGAACGCGCCGTCCACCCCGAACCGCGGCCCCGAGGGAACCCGCACCCCCATCCGTTCGCCCGCCTCGGCGATCCGGGAGCCGGACAGGCCGCCGGTGCGGGTCCAGAGGGTGAGCCCGCCGCCCGGGACGGTGAACTCCCAGTCGGGCAGGTGCTGCCGGAGCGCGGCGACGAGCGCGTCGCGGTTCTCCCGGGCCTGCGCGCGGCGGATATCCCCCGCCGCATCCCAGCCGCCGTCCCTCAACAGCCAGGTGACGGCGAGCTGTTCGAGGACAGGGGAGCCCAGGTCGGCGTAGGCGCGGGCGGCGACCAGGCTGCGGATGACGTCCGGGGCGGCCCGGACCCAGCCGATGCGCAGCCCGGCCCAGAACGCCTTGCTGGCCGAGCCGACGGTGACGACCGTGCTGCCCGAGGGGTCGAACGCGGAGACCGGTCGCGGGAGTTCGGGGTCCGGGTCCAGCCACAGGTCGGACATCGTCTCGTCGGCGACGAGCACCGTGCCCGCCGAGCGGGCGGCGGACACGAGCGCCCGGCGCTGTTCCTCGGTGGCCAGCGCGCCGGTGGGGTTCTGGAAGTCGGCCATGACGTACGCCATGCGCGGAGCCGCATCGCGCAGCACCTGCCGCCAGGCGGGAATGTCCCAGCCCGCCAGGCCGTCCGCCATCGCGACCGGCACCAGCCGGGCGCCCGCCTCCCGCATCAGCTGGAGGACGTTGGCGTACGAGGGGGACTCGACGGCGACCCGCTCGCCGCGCCCGGCGAACAGATGACAGGTGGCGGCGACCGCCCCCATGGCCCCGGTGGTGACCATGATCTGCTCGGGCATGGTGGGAATGCCGCGGGCGGTGTAGCGGTCCGCGAGGGCCTGCCGGAGGTCCTGGAGGCCGGCCGGGTAGTCGCCGTGCGTGTGGGCGTAGGCCGGAAGGTGCTCCAGGGCGCCCTGGAAGGCCCGGCTGAGCCAGGGTTCGGGCGCGGGCAGCGCGGCGCACCCGAGGTCGATCACGGATCCGGCGGCGTCCGGCGGCAGCGGGTCCAGGCCGCGGGTGGGCAGCGGACTGCCGGCCGGGACGCTGGTCCAGCTCCCCGCGCCGCGCCGCGACTCCAGGAAGCCGTCGCTGCGCAGGGCTTCGTAGGCCGAGGCGACCGTGGTGCGGCTGAGCGTGAGGGCGGCGGCGAGTTCGCGCTCCGCGGGGAGCCGCGCGGCGACCGGCACCCGCCCTTCGAGGACGAGGAGGCGCACGCCGTCGGCGAGGGCGCGGTAGGCGGGCAGCCGCCGCCCGGTCGCGGTCTCGCGCCCGCCGTCGGCCTGGGAGCGCAGAAGCCGGGCGAGTTGCGCGGCGCCCACCGCCGAAGTCCACTGACCCATGATCAGCAGTCCACCTTCCCTTGATTGGCCCTGGAACCACCATGGCCCCAGGCCACAGAGTGTCATGAGTCAGGCCACTTCCACCAGCGTCACCCTTCCCTGGGAGCCCCCACATGTCCCGATGGTCGCGAACGACCCGGTCCGCACTCCCCCACCGGCTCACCCGCCGCCTCGTGCAGCTCTACGTCGGACTGGTCCTCTACGGCATGAGCATGGCGCTCCAGCTGCGCGCCGGACTCGGCCTCGACCCGTGGGACGTCTTCCACCAGGGGGTTTCGAAGCACACGGGGCTGTCCATCGGCACGGTCTGCATCCTCGCCGGCGCCCTGGTGCTGCTGCTCTGGGTGCCGCTGCGGCAGCGGCCGGGGCTCGGAACGGTCTCCAACGTCGTGCTGATCGGCGTGGCGATGGACGCCACCCTGGCGCTCACGTCGGACGTGCGCGGGCTCGCGCTCCAGGTGCCGCTGCTGGTCTTCTCGATCGTGCTGAACGGCGTCGCGACGGGGCTGTACATCTCGGCGCGCTTCGGCCCCGGCCCCCGGGACGGCCTGATGACCGGGCTGCACCGGCGCACCGGCCGGTCGATCCGTCTGGTGCGCACCGGGCTCGAGGTCACCGTGCTGGTGACCGGCTGGCTGCTCGGCGGTTCGGTCGGTGTGGGCACGGTGGCGTTCGCGCTGGCCATCGGCCCGCTCTCGCAGGTGTTCCTCCGGGTCTTCGCGATTCCCGGGGCCGACGCGGAGCCTTCGCCGGTGGTGGCGCGGAGCGGGGCGAAGGAACACGCGATACTGCCGCAGTGAGTTCCGTACGCCATCCCTTCCTCGACCATCCGGTCCCGCTCGCCTTCGCCCACCGCGGCGGAACGGCCGACGGGCTGGAGAACACCGCGGCCGCGTTCCGGCGCGCGGTCGGTACCGGGTACCGCTACCTGGAGACCGATGTGCACGTCACCGCGGACGGCGCGCTGGTCGCCTTCCACGACGCGACGCTGGACCGGGTCACCGACGCCCGCGGGCGGATCGCGGACCTGCCCTGGTCCGAGGTGCGGCGGGCCCGGGTGGCCGGGACCGAGCCGCTCCCCCTGTTCGAGGAGCTGCTGGAGTCCTTCCCCGAGGCCCGCTGGAACGTGGACGTCAAGGCGGAGGCGGCGCTGGTCCCGCTGCTCGAGCTGATCCGCCGCACCGGCGCCTGGGACCGGGTGTGCGTGGGGTCCTTCTCCGAGGCGCGGGTGGCCCGGGCGCAGCGGCTGGCCGGACCCCGGCTGGCGACGTCCTGCGGCGTCCGGGGGGTGCTGGCGCTGCGGCTGCGCTCGCTGGGGCTGCCGGTCCGGCCGCGGCGCACGGCGGTCGCCGTGCAGGTGCCCGAGGCGCAGCCGGTTCCGGTGCTCGGGAGCCTCCGGGTGGTGGACCGGGCCTTCGTCCGGGCCGCGCACGCGCGGGGGCTCCAGGTGCACGTGTGGACGGTGAACGACGCGGATCGGATGACGGCCCTGCTCGACCTGGGCGTCGATGGCATCATGACCGATCATCTCGACACATTGCGCACGGTACTGACCGACCGGGGAGCCTGGGCCTGACCCCGGCCCGCCGTGGTACGGCGGCCGACGGGGAGACGAGGGGCCGGGGATGGACAGCACGGACACGGCAGGGGACAGAGCGGCCGGGAGCACGGCCACGCCGGAGGAGCGGCGGCGGGAACAGCGGGGCTGGTACGTCTACGACTGGGCCGTCTCGGTCTACTCGACGAGCGTGGTCACGGTGTTCCTGGGGCCGTATCTGACGGCGGTGGCCCGCGCCGCCGCCGACGCGGACGGCTATGTGCACCCGCTGGGCGTACCGGTGCGGGCGGGCTCCTACTTCGCGTACACGGTCTCGGCGTCCATCCTGCTGGCGGTGCTGGTGATGCCGCTGGCGGGGGCGGTCGCGGACCGGACGGGCCGCAAGAAGCCGATCCTCGCGGTGGCCGCCTATCTGGGGGCCGCGGCGACGACGGGGATGTTCTTCCTGGACGGGGAGCGCTATCTGCTCGGCGGGGCACTGCTGATCGTGGCCAATGCCTCGCTGTCCGTCTCGATGGTGGTCTACAACGCGTTCCTGCCACAGATAGCCGGGCCGGACGAGCGGGACGCGGTCTCCTCGCGCGGCTGGGCCCTGGGCTACGCGGCCGGGGCGCTGATGCTGGTCGCGAACCTGGTCCTGTACTCGGGGCACGACGGCTTCGGGGTGTCCGAGGGCACCGCGGTGCGGATCTCCCTGGCCACGGCGGGCCTGTGGTGGGGCGCGTTCGCCCTGGTCCCGCTGCGGCGCCTGCGGGACCGGCTGCCGGGCCACGCCCCGGCCGAGCGGGCCCCGGCAGAGCGCGCCTCGCTGGGCCAGGGCCTGCGGCAACTCGTGGCGACGTTGCGGGACATGCGCCGCTATCCGCTGACCCTGATGTTCCTGCTCGCCTACCTCGTCTACAACGACGGGGTGCAGACCGTGATCTCCCAGGCCTCGGTGTACGGCTCGGAGGAGCTGGGGCTGGACCAGACGACCCTGATCCTGGCGATCCTCCTGGTCCAGGTGCTGGCGGTGGCGGGCGCGCTGGGCATGGGCCGGCTGGCGCGCCGGTACGGCGCGAAGCGCACGATCCTCGGCGCGCTGGCGGCCTGGACGGTGACGATCGGCGCGGGCTGCTTTCTGCCGGCGGGCGAGCCGGGGTGGTTCTTCGTGCTGGCGGCGGCGATCGGGATGGTGCTGGGCGGCAGCCAGGCCCTGTCGCGGTCGCTCTTCTCACATCTGGTGCCGCGCGGCAAGGAAGCCGAATACTTCTCGGCGTACGAGCTGAGCGACCGGGGTACGAGCTGGCTGGGGCCGCTGCTGTTCGGTCTGACCTACCAGCTGACCGGGAACTACCGGACGGCGATCATCTCGCTCGTGGTGTTCTTCGCACTGGGATTCGTGCTGCTCGCGCGGGTGCCGGTGCGGCGTGCGGTAGCGGCGGCGGGCAACCCCGTACCGGCCCGGATTTAGGGCCGTGGGCCGGAGGCGGTAGTGTACGCCCTTGGCCTACCGGATGGACCGTTACTGCGCGCTCAGCAAACGGGAACGCTGGGTGACATCTGCTGCCAGATGTGACAAACCGGGCGCTGGTGGGTACAACAAGGGGCGGCACGACGGGCGACGCATGTCCCGGAACGGGAATCTTCACCGCCGACCGGACGTTGACCGGATGACGACGACAGCGACACCTGTCCTGTGGGCTACAAGCCCGGGAGGCACGATTCATGAGTGAGCGAGCTCTCCGCGGCACGCGACTCGTGGTTACCAGCTACGAGACCGACCGTGGCATCGATCTGGCCCCGCGCCAGGCGGTGGAGTACGCATGCGAGAACGGACATCGATTCGAGATGCCGTTCTCGGTAGAGGCGGAAATTCCGCCGGAGTGGGAGTGCAAGGCGTGCGGCGCCATGGCACTCCTGGTGGACGGCGAGGGCCCTGAAGAGAAGAAGGGCAAGCCCGCGCGTACGCATTGGGACATGCTCATGGAGCGGCGCACCCGCGAGGAGCTGGAGGAGGTGCTGGCCGAGAGGCTGGCCGTTCTCCGCTCCGGCGCCATGAACATTGCCGTGCATCCGCGCGACAACCGCAAGTCCGCGTAGCGCCGAGGCGCCGCGCAAGCGAGGCCGCGGGTCAGGGGCACCAGCCGGTGTCCCCGGCCCGCGGCTTTTGCATGCCCCGACGCGGGCTTCTGCGTGCCCCGCGACGGGCTTCTGCGTGCCCCGGCGACCGGGGGGCGGGGCTCGCTCCGGGACGCCCGGGAGCATGGCGGCCCACCGGCCCACCGGCCCGCCGGACTGCCGTCGCGCCCGGGACGGGCCCCGCGGCCCACACCGGCCCAGTCCCGGGCCCCGCGGCTCAGTGCGTGAGCGGTGGGCGCGGCCCGTCCTCGTCATGCGGGCGGCCCCCAGGCGCGTCCATGTCGTCCCGGACGACCTCGCCCTGGACGACCTTGCCGTCCGGGCGGTGCATCCGCGCCTGCTGGAAGGCGTCACCGAAGGTCCCGGGCTGTGCGGTCCGCATCCGGCGCTCCAGTGACCGCTCCAGCGAGCGGTGCAGCAGCGTCCGCGTCGGCGGGAGGATGCAGAGCAGTCCGAGAGCGTCCGACATCAGCCCCGGCATCATCAGCAGCAGCCCGCCCAGCATGGGAAGCGTATTGCCGCTGCTCCGGTCGCCGTCGCGCGCCCGGTCGTCCTCCTGCCGGTCACCGGATCCGCCCGCCTGGGCGGCCTGGAGGTCGGCGGTGAGCCCTCGCCACGCCCGGCGGCCGGCCCGCTTGATCACGTATCCGCCCAGCACCGCTCCGGCCACCAGCAGCAGCAGAACGGTGAGACCGCCGAAGGCCTCCCCCACCACGATCAGCAGCCACAGCTCCAGCACCAGCCAGGCGGCGACCGCCAGCGGCAGGAACCTGCGGGCGCGTGAGCGCCGGCGGCCGGGCTCTCGGCCCCGGGACGAATTCTGGTGCGGTGTGCCGGTCGTCATGTGTCCCAGTGTGCCTGGGCCGGTGGCGGAATCGGAGCGGTGGGTCGGCCTCCGTACGCCGGACCCGTGCATTCCCGCCGTGCTCCCGGGTACGCGCACCGGACCGGCACATATGCGCCCGCACAGGGCGCGGAAACGGAGTTGACCCCATGAACTGGCGCCAGAGCGCTGCCTGCATCGACGAGGACCCGGAACTCTTCTTCCCCATCGGCACCTCGGGCCCGGCGGCCCTGCAGGCCGAGGAGGCGAAGACCGTCTGTGCGCGCTGTCCGGTCACGGAGCAGTGCCTCGAATGGGCCCTGGAGAACAACCAGGACTCGGGTGTCTGGGGCGGTCTCGAGGAGAACGAACGCCGGGCCCTGCGACGCCGCAACGCCCGGGCGCGCAACCGGGCCCGGCACTGACGCCGCCGGCCGGCCGGGGCGGCTGTCCGGTGCTGCCCCGGTCCGGCGGTCACCCGCCCGCGGCCCCGCCTTCCGTGGCCCCACCGCTCGATCGGTGCGCGGGCGGAGGCGCGGATGCGGGCGCTGAGCGTGACGCCCCGCTGTACGCCCATGGCCCCGCCCCCTGTCCGTACCGGGGGACCCACGCCCCGACGCCGCTTCAGCGGCCGGCGCTACGAGCCGGACACCCCGCTGATCGACATGCGGCGCCGCACGACGACTGCCGGGCCGGGGCCGGTGTCGATCTTTCACGGGGAGCGGCGCATGCGCGGCGGCCCCGCCGGGTACCCGCCCGCCCGGCACGAACCCCGTAAGCGAGTGAGGATGGGGCCATGAGCGAACGACCGAGCGAAGCTCCGGAAGGACACGGCGGCGAGGGCATCCCCCGGGACCTGCCCGATCAGCAGGCCGACGCCGAGACCGGCCCCGACCGCTGGGACGCCGACGGATCGTCCCTCGACGACGGGGACGGGGAGCGGATGCCGGACACCGACGAGGCGGGTACCGGGCCGCGGGGCGCGCCGCAGCCGACCGGGGTGAACCCGGACGAGCCCGCCCCGGACGAGCCGACGGACTGACGTCGCACACGGAGGGGCCCGGACACTGCCGGGCCCCTCCGTTGCCGTTCCACGCCCCTTCGGCCACTCCACGGCACCGCACGGCAGTGGAGCGTACGGCGGGCGGCCGTCAGTCCGCCGCTTCGGCGCATCGCCGCCGGTGGGGCTTCGGCTCAGCGGTTGCGGAGCGCCGAGATGAGCTGGTCCTTCGACATGCCGGACCTGCCCTCGATACCGATCTTCCTGGCCTCGCGGTACAGGTCGTCCTTGGTCCGCCCCTCGTACGCCCCGGCCTTGCCGCCCTTGCGGCCGGTGGCCCGGCGGGAGCCGCCGGCGTCGTTGGCGATCCGGGCGGCCTTCTCCTTGCTCGCACCCTCGCGGCGCAGGGCCTGGTAGGTCTTCTCGTCCTTGATGATCTGCGGGTTGGGCATGTGACAACACCTCCGGATGACGTCCGGGTACCCACCCCCGTCCTCAGAATGCCGTACGGAGCCTCGGCGGGAGAGTGCTGTGCACCCATTCCGGCAAGGCGGGCCGACGGTCACCGGGGCCGGTCTCCACAGGGAGATCTCAGGCGGGCCCGGCCCGAGGGTCCGGGCGTGGCAGACGGGCAGTTGCCCACCCGGGGCGTGCCCGCCCGGTACCGCGCAATCCGAGGCTTACGGGCCCGCGCCGTGGTCGCGGGCCGTCGCGGGGTCACCGCCCGTCGCGGCCCAGGAGACGCTTCGCCCGGGAGGAGATGCCCCAGCCGGTGACCCGCCACAGCGCCTCGACGAGGATGTCGCGGCTCATCTTGCTGTCCCCGAACTCGCGTTCCACGAAGGTGATGGGCACCTCCACGATGTGGAAGCCCGCCTTCGCCGCCCGCCAGGCCAGGTCGACCTGGAAGCAGTAGCCCGCCGAGGCGACGGCCTCCATACCCAGGCCCTCCAGGGTCTCCTTGCGGAAGGCCCGGTAGCCACCGGTGACATCGCGCATCGGGACGCCGAGCAGGAGCCGGGAGTAGAGGCTGCCGCCGCGGGAGATGAACTCGCGGGACTTGGGCCAGTTCACCACCCGGCCGCCGGGCACCCAGCGGGAGCCGAGGACGAGGTCCGCGCTCTTGAGGGCGGTGAGCAGCCGCGGCAGTTCCTCGGGCCGGTGCGAGCCGTCGGCGTCCATCTCGACGAGGACGCCGTAGCCGTTCTCGATGCCCCAGCGGAATCCGGCCAGATAGGCCGCGCCGAGACCCTCCTTGCCCTTGCGGTGCAGCACATGGACCTGCTCGTCCTCGGCCACCAGCTCATCGGCGAGCTTGCCCGTGCCGTCCGGGCTGTTGTCGTCGGCGACGAGGACGTGCGCCTCCGGCACCGCGGCCCGCACCCGACCGACGATCGACTTGACGTTCTCCGCCTCGTTGTAGGTCGGGATGATCACCAGAGCCGTGCCGAGCGGGCCGTACTGCCGCTCCTGCGCCCCGCTGCGCGGAACCGCGCCACCGTCGTTCACTTCTGCCCCTTCCCGTCCATTCGTCCCCGCCGGCCGATCATGATCCCGGCGGCGCAGGCCAGAAGGCCCACCATAGCGAGAGCCCACTCCGGACCTGCGCCGACGCGGTCGGCGACCGTCGTTTCGTCACGCAGGGGAAGGCGCGCGGTGAGCACGTCGCGGGTGAACTCCGCGGTCCGCTGCTCGACCGTGCCGTCGGGGGCGACGACGGCGCTGATGCCGCTGGTGGCGGCGGTGACCACGGCCCGGCCGTGCTCGACGGCCCGCAGCCGGGACATGGCGAGCTGCTGGTCGGGCTGGCCGGTGCGGCCGTAGGTGGCGTTGTTGGTCTGGACGACGAGGGCGCGCGCCCCCTTCTGCACCGTGTCCCGGACGATCTCGTCGTAGGCGACCTCGAAGCAGATGACGTCGCCGATCCGGGCGGGCCCGGCCTGGAGGACGCCGGTGCGGTCGCCGGGGTAGAAGTCGCGGGGCACCCGCTGGAGCCGGGTGATCACCTTGCTGAGCTGGTCGCGGAACGGGACGTACTCGCCGAAGGGCACGGGGTGCTGCTTGGTGTAAGAGGCGCCGGGGCCGGTCCGGGGGTCCCAGACGATGCCCTGGTTCTCGACGTAGCCCTCCTTGCCCGGGTGGTCGATGAGGGCCCCGATCAGGACGGGGACCCCGATCGCCTTGACCGCCCCGTCGATCCGGTCGTACGCCTCCCGGTACTGGAACGGGTCGAGGTCGGAGGCGTTCTCCGGCCAGATCACCAGGTCGGGCCGCTCGGCCCGGCCTTCCTTCACGCGCTTCGCCAGGTCGAGGGTGGCGTCGGCATGGTTGTTGAGGATCTTCATCGGACGGCCCAGGAAGTTCATCCCGGGCTGCTCGACATTGCCCTGGACGACGGCGATGTCGACGTGGTCGTCGGCGGCGGTGGGCACGGGCACCGCGTAGCCGGCGACGGCGACGCTCACCGCGAGGACCGCGGCGCCGGCTCCGGGCAGCGCGGACCGGAGGTCGCGCGGCGCCCGGCGCAGCCGCAGGGCGCCCACGACCGCGGCGGCCAGCAGCATGCCGCTCAGCGCGACCGCGAAGGTGACCAGCGCGGCGCCGCCGAGGGCCGCGTACGGGGTGAACGACGAGCCGGTGTTGGCGAACGCCAGCCGCCCCCACGGGAATCCCCCGAACGGGACGCGGTCGCGCGCCCACTCCTCGGCGACCCACAGGCAGGCACCCCACAGCGGCCACAGCGGCAGCCGGGAGACGACGGCCAGGCACGCGCCGAGGGCGGCGAGGAAGAGCCCCTCGATGACGGAGAGCCCGACGACCGCGTCGTAGCCGACCACATGGAGCCAGCGGAGCAGCACGAAGAAGAACGGCAGGCCGAAGGCGAAACCGGTCCAGGCGCCCTGCCGGGCGGTACGGCCCCGGGTGAGGAGGCCGAGCCCGGCCACGGCGAGCACCGACAGCGGCCAAAAGCCGTAGGGCGGGAAGGCCAGGGCGAGCGCCGCCCCGGCGACGGCGGCGGCAGCGGTGCGCGGCGCCTCGCGGCGCACGGCCCGCCCGATCCGCCGCGCCCGGCCGGTCTCGGCGCCGGCCCCCGCCGGTTCCCCGGCGGGCACGTCGGAGCCCTCCGTGGGCCCGTCGGGGCCGGATGCCGCGTCCGCCTGGTCGGCGGTGCGGTCGGACTCCGCCCCGGCGGCGGAGCCGCCCGGCGCCGCGAGGTCTGCCTCGCGGCGCCCGGAAGCTGCGCCTCCGGAGGCACGGGCGGTGGTGGTATCGGGACCCGATGGCACGGTCGCGGCCTTCCTTGCAGGTCGTGCAGTCGTCTGGTGACGGTACATCGCGGAGGCGGGGCCATGGGCCCGGTGGGTGCACCCCGGCCCGGAAGCTGCCACTCCGCTTGTGTGCGGGCCCGATCGACGGGGGCCGGAGGACGGTGACCGGGAGCGGTCCCGCAGGGGGCCGGGGCTGTCCGGAACCGAGGGCAGGCGGCACACGGCGCCGCAGCGCCGCGACGGGTGCGGCCGGGCCACGGGACTTGGGGGGGGACGTCACGGAACGCGGCAAGCGGAACGCGGGCGGCCGGACGTGGTCCGGCGGGACGTGGGCCGGCGAAGCGCGAGCCGGCGGAACGTGGTCCGGCGAAGCGTGGTCCGGCGAAGCGTGGGACATGAGGCGGGCGCGGAGATCCCGGGAAGCGCCGGTACGCGGAGGCCGTCCGGCCGAGGGCGGGAGGCTACAGGTGGCACCGGCCGCACGCCCGCCGTACCGGATCGAACGGATGGGGGCCCGGCGCCCTTCGGGCCGACCTGGGACCCGCTGGCTGCGGATCGACCGAGAGCCGTTGTCTACTGAACGTCCGGGCCCCACCCGGGTCGCACCTGCCGACCGGCCGATACCCCCCTCGCCCCCGTGGCGCGGACGCTGGACCTGGCTCCCAGTGGCGGTGCACCGTGCGGCGCACCGCCCCAATGCCCAGCGGCGTGCGGCGACTGCGTGGAGATTCTTCTCCGGTCGGACGTCCTGTGGTGGACTCGGCCGAACCTACCGGCCGCCGCCCGCGTTCTGTCAACAGCCGCTTGACCTGCGCCTCTTGCGGGACGCGGCAGGTCAGTGGGGAAGATCCGCAGGTGACGCGACGGACCGGCACCGGGAGTTCCGGCCGCGCGCCACCCCGGTACGTCACTCGTTCGGCCGTGCGAAGACCGTGTGTCCGCCCACCACGGTGCGCAGGCAGACGGGCAGTTCGGTCCCCGGGGTGAGGTCGGGCAGCCCGGGGGTGCCGGAGCGGGGGTCGGTCGACCAGTTGGCGACGCGGGAGTCAGGGACCTGAACGACCAGGTCCGAGGCCTGCCAGACGGCGTAGTCGGCGGGGGCCCCGGGCACGAGCACCCCGGCGTCGTCGCGGCCCACGGCCCGCCAACCGCCCCGCGTGTGGGCGGTGAACGCGGCGCGGACCGAGATGCGGTGCTCGGGGGTGCGGTGGAAGGCGGCCGCCCGGATCGTCCCCCACGGGTCCAGCGCGGTGACGGGGCTGTCCGAACCGAGGGCGAGCGGCACACCGGCACGCAGCATCGCGGCGTACGGATTCAGGGTGCGGGCCCGCTCGGTGCCGAGCCGCTGGGCGTACATGCCGTCGGCCCCGCCCCAGGCGGCGTCGAAGGCGGGCTGCACCGAGGCGGTCAGGCCCAGTTCGGCGAAGTCGGCGATGGTCTCCGGGGTGAGCATCTCGGCGTGCTCGACCCGGTGGCGGGCGGCGCGGACCGCGGCCGGTCCGAGGCGTTCGGCGGCGCCCCGGACGCCGGACGCGACAGCGGTGAGTGCTGCGTCGCCGATGGCGTGGAAGCCGGCCTGGAGCCCGGCCTCGGTGCAGGCCGCGACATGGGCGGCGATCGCCGGGGCGTCCAGGTACGCGGTGCCGGTGTGCGGCCCGCCGCCGTCGGAGGCGTCGGACGGGGCATCGGCGTACGGCTCGTGGAGGCAGGCGGTGTGCGATCCGAGGGAACCGTCGACGAAGAGGTCTCCCCCGGCGCCGACCGCTCCGAGCTCCCGGATCCGGGCGGCGTCCTCCGCGTTCCGGATCTGCTCCGCCCAGTAGCCGAGGACGCGGGGCCCGCGCTCGTGCGCGGCGAGTTCGAGCAGGCCGGTGAAGTCGTCCGCACCGGAGATGTCGGGGCCGCCGCACTCGTGGACGGTGCCGATGCCGAGCGAGGCGGCGCGGCGCAGGGCGGCCCGCTGGGCCGCGGCCCGCTGTCCGGGGGTGACGGCGGCGTGGGCGGCCCTCCGCACGGCGTGGTGGGCCTCCCGGGTGAGCGGTCCCTCGGGGCTGTGGCCGGGGAGGCCGGCGACGCCGGGGACGAGGTCCAGCAGGGCACCGGTGACCACCGCCGAGTGCACGTCCACCCGGGTGAGATAGAGGGGCCGGCCGTTCGCCGCGGCCTCCAGCTCCGCACGGGACGGAGGCCGCTGCTCGGGCCACCGGGTGGCGTCCCAGCCGTGACCGAGGAGGATCCGGTCCCCCGGGCGTTCGGCGGCGTACGCCCGCACCCGGTCCAGGGCCTCGGTGAGCGTCCGGGTGCCGGAGAGGTCGAGTCCGGTGAGCGCGAGCCCCGTCGCGGTGGTGTGCACATGGGCGTCGGTGAAGGCCGGGGTGACGAGAGCCCCCTGAAGGTCCACGATCCCGTCGACGCCGTCGGCGAAGGCGTCCGCGGCCCCCTCGGACCCCACCCACGCGACCGCGCCGCCTTCGACGACCATGGCGGTGGCGAACGGGTCGGCGGGACTGTGGACGGTTCCGCCGCGCAGCAGCAGCGTGCGGGGGGCGTCGTCCTGGCGCGTGGGGCTCTCACTCATGACGGTCAGTGTCTCCCGCGCGCGAGCGGATCCCCGCCCCGGGGTCGGACGGTCGGCCGCCGGCGTGCCCGGTCGCCCCGCGGCGCCCGGTGGGACGGCGGGGCGGACGGTCGGATAAAGGGAGGATAAAGGGGCGTTCAGATACGGGGCGGGCGGGCCTCGTACGGCGTGGAGAGCACCACCGTGGTGCGGGTGGAGACACCGGACTGGGAGCGGATCCGGGTGAGGAGGTGCTCCAGCTCCAGCGGGGTGGCGACGCGCACCTTGAGGATGTAGTTCTCGTCGCCCGCCACGCTGTGGCACGCCTCGATCTCGGCGATGTCGGCGAGCCGGTCCGCGATGTCGTCCGGGGCGCTCGGGTCGAAGGGCTTGACCGAGATGAACGCGGTCAGCGGAAGGCCGACGGCTTCGGGGTCGACGACGGCCGCGTACCCGCGGATGACACCCCGCTGCTCCAGCCTGCGGACGCGCTGATGCACCGCCGACGTGGACAGGCCGGTGGCCTTGCCCAGGTCGGTGTAGCTCATGCGCCCGTCCTTGACGAGCAATTCCACAATCTGCCGGTCCAGTTCCTCCACACCGCAAGAACCTACAGCGCCGGTGCCCCCTTGGCACACCTGGCCTCCGGCCGTACACGGCTTCGACCGGAGCCCGGCGGGCCCCGCGCGCGGGTCCGGCGGCGGGCCGTCGGCCCCTCCCGGGCGGAACGGGGCCGTCCGCGTGACGCCGCGGTGGGACGGCCGGCCGGTGGCCGGGCACGGCCGGAACACGGTCACACTCGGTTGCCCGCGGCCACCGGCGAGTGGCAGTGTTCCATGGCAGGACACGACGGGGGAGATCTTCATGATGCAGGAACTGTCCACCGGTATCCGGTTATCCGTCACCGAGTTCGGCGACCCGGAGGCGGAGCCGCTGCTGATGGTGACGGGGGCAGGCGGCTCGAAGGACGGCTGGGGCCCGCTGATCCGGGCGCTGGCCACCCGCTACCGGCTGATCTGCTTCGACTACCGCGGGCTGGGTGAGTCGGACGCCGGCGACGGGCCGCTCTCCATGGACACGGCCGCCGACGACATGGCCGCGCTGCTGGACACCCTCGGCATCACCCGGACCCATGTGCTGGCCTGGTCGTTCGGGTCGGGTGTGGCCCAGGCCTTCGCGCTGCGGCACGCCGAACGGCTGGGAGCGCTCGTCCTCTGGTCGACCTGGGGCCGTACCGACGGGTACATGCGGGCGATGTTCACGGCTCTGCGGTACCCGTTCGCCCGCCGCGACCCCGAGACCGCGGTCTCGGTGCTCCGCCTCGTCTTCTCCCCCGAGCTGCTCAGGTCTCCGGCCGCCGGGGAGCTGCTGGAGGAGCTGTTGCCGCTGTTCCCGCGCACCGAGAAGCAGCTGCGGACGACGGTGGAGCAGTGGGACGCGGCCCTCGCGCACGACATCCTGGACCGCCTGCCGTCCATCACCGGGCCGACGTTGGTCGTGGCCGGGGAGAAGGACGTGCTCTGCCCTCCGCGGATGGGTCAGGCGGTCGCCGCACGGCTGCCGGACGCGCGGTACGAGGTGTTCTGCGGGCCGGGTTCCAGCCATGCTCTGGGGCTGGAGCGGCCGGACGAGTTCAGCACCCTGGTCTTCGGCTTCCTGGCGGACCACCCGCTGGCCGCTCTCGCCGGAGCACGCTGAGGCACGGCCCCGGCCCGGCCCTTTCGCGGCAGCCGGACCGGGGCGCGAACGCCCGCACGTCCGCGCGCAACACCGCTTCGGTGCGGGCGAGTTGGCCGACTCCGTTGCTTCCGAGGAGCCGGGGCGCGAACTCCGGTGCACGACAGGTCGGTCGCGACGACGGGCTATGGTGGATCACCCGCGGCCCTGACCACAGGTTTCGTGACCGCCGGACGACTCGGCCACCGCGAACGATCGCCGATCCGTCAGGCGTCCTTCGTTTGCGAGGCGCAGGCCGGCGATGCACTCCGCGCGCCCGAGGGGCGAGCCGGGGGCGCCACCCAGACCATGTGACGAACGCCACATAACTCGGGCAGGGTCCCCCGGAGCGTCGCGGTTACCTGTCGGACGGTCAGGGAAATGGTTGCTGTGGTCGAGGCCGCAGTGCCTTGCCGGCCCATCTGAGGGGGAGAAGAACCATGCGCAGCCTGAAGCGCCCCGGTCGCAGCGACCGCATTCAGACCTCGTCCGTCGACGCGGACCTCGTGCCGGACGGCCTCGGTGCCGACGACGAGAGCGACGAGGACAGTACCGGCACCTACGAGATATTCCGGGTCATCTGCCCGGACTGCGCGCGGGCGATCGCGCTGCTCGCCGAGGAGGAAGTCCTCCCGCAACACGCTCTGTGCCCGACGCCGTGGAACCCGTTCGGCCTCGAGGTCTGCCCGGGGACGGGCCGCGGTGTCGCCGGGACGATGCCTGCCGACGGCACTCCGGCCGCCCTGGAGCAGGATGCCGCGATGCTGCTGACGCTGCCGGAGGGCCTGGACTGGCGCCGGCAGCCGTTCTCCCACGTGGGCGGCCCGGGTTCCCGGCCGCTGCGGGTGCCCACCCGCTCGTAAGGCCCCCTGGGGGCCGGCCCTTCGCCCGGCGCGCCGCCGGGCTCCGGCCCCGGGAACCATCCGCGTCACGCGCCGGGCCTGCCCGGCATCCCCTCACCCGCCCCGCACGGGAGGCGGGTGAGGTCACGTCAGCCGACGTCCGCGCCAGGCCGGTCCCGCACTCGGTTCCGGCCCCGGCCCCGCAGCCGAGCCCAGGTCGGGCCGGTCCTCGCGTCACGCCCGGCCGCCGCGCCCCAGCCGGGACCCAAGAGGCTCCGGCGACGGGCCGGGAGATGACCCGTCCGAGCCCCGGGATCCGTGACAGGCCCCTGCCGGGCTCGCGCGCTTCGGCGTCGCCCACCGGCCGGCGCGTCCCGGCGAAGGCCGCCGGCGCTAGCGGCTCTCCGGCCCCGCCAGGTGCCGGGCGATCACCATGCGCTGGATCTGGTTGGTGCCCTCCACGATCTGCAGCACCTTGGCCTCCCGCATGTACCGCTCGGCGGGGAAGTCCGCGGTGTAGCCGTAGCCGCCGAGCACCTGGACGGCGTCGGTCGTCACCTTCATGGCCGTATCGGTGCAGAAGAGTTTGGCCATCGCCGCCTGCTTCGAGAACGGCAGGCCCGCGTCCCGCAGCCGGGCCGCCGCGAGGTACAGGGCGCGGCCGGCCTCGATCTGGGTCCCCATGTCGGCGAGCATGAAGCGCAGACCCTGGAAGTCGGCGATCGGGCGGCCGAACTGCTGCCGGTCGGCGGCGTAGGCCAGCGCCTCGTCCAGGGCGGCCTGGGCCACTCCGATGGCGCAGGCGGCGATGCCGAGCCGGCCGGAGTCGAGGGCGGACAGCGCGACGGCGAAGCCCTGGCCCTCGTCCCCGACGCGACGGGCGTCGGGGACCCGGACCCCGTCGAAGTGCAGCTGGGCCGTGGGCGACCCCTTCATGCCCATCTTGCGCTCGGGTGCCGCGGCGGACAGGCCGGGGGCGTCGCCCGGGACGAGGAACGCGGTGATGCCCTTGGCGCCCTCGCCGCCGGTCCGGGCGAGGACCGTGTAGAAGTCGGCGATGCCGCCGTGGGTGATCCACGCCTTGGTGCCGTCGATGACCCAGTCCTCGCCGTCCCGGACCGCGCGGGTGCGCAGGGACGCGGCGTCGGAGCCGGAGGCGGGCTCGGAGAGGCAGTACGCGCCGAGGAGGCCGCCGCCGAGCATGGCCGGAAGGTACTCGGTGCGCTGCTCCTTGGTGCCGAACGCGGCGACGGCGTGGCAGGCGAGCGTGTGGACGCTGACGCCCAGGCCGACCGTCAGGCGGGTCGCGGCGAGCTCCTCCAGGACCTGGAGGTAGACCTCGTAGGGCTGGGCGCCACCGCCGTACTCCTCCTCGTACGGCAGGCCTAGGAGACCGGCCTCGGAGAGGAGGGAGAAGACCTCGCGGGGGAAGCGGTTCTCCGCCTCCTCCTCGGCCGCGTGCGGTGCGATCTCCCGCTGAGCCAGCTCGCGGACGAGACCGAAGAGATCCCGGGCTTCCTCGGTGGGCAGTTGGCGTTCCACCGGCTGTGCGGCGCGGTCGGTCATGGCGGCGCTCTCCTCCCTGTCGGGCGCTGCGGCGGCCTTCCGCACGGGGTAGGGCGGGCGCCACCGGACGTTCTGCCGGTCGGTGCAGCCCCGTCGGGTCTCGAAGGGGCCTGACCAGCGGCTCTGGCGCGTTGAGTATGCCCGATCGGGGGACGCACGTCACAGGTCGGCCGGGATGGATTCCATCGTTCCCCTATTGGTCCGAACCATTGACGTATTGGTCTAGTCCTTCTAACGTTCCAGCATCGCTCTTCGCGTCCATGTCAACTCGGCCGAGGCCGGCGCCGCCGCCCTCCCCCACACCGAGGAGAAACATGCTCAGACCGAACCGGCCCCCCGCCCGCCTCCGCACCCTGCTCACGGTCCTGGCGGCCGTCTGCGCGACGCTGCTCGCCGCGGCCCTTCCCGCGGGTCCCGCCGCCGCGGACCAGCCGCGGGCCGCCGCCCCGGCGACGGCGGCGGCAGGCTCCAAGGTCCTCGGCTACTTCACCAACTGGGGCGTCTACCAGCGCAATTACCACGTGAAGAACATCCAGGCCTCCGGGTCCGCAAACCGGCTCACCCACATCAACTACGCCTTCGGCAACGTCACCGGCGGCCAGTGCCGGATCGGGGACGCCTACGCGGACTACGACAAGTTCTACGACGCCGCCTCCAGCGTCGACGGCACCGCGGACACCTGGGACAACGGCGCGCTGCGCGGCAACTTCAACCAGCTGCGCAAGCTGAAGAGGCTGCACCCCGGCCTCAAGGTGCTCTGGTCCTTCGGCGGCTGGACCTGGTCCGGCGGCTTCGGCGAAGCGGCCCGCAACGCCGCCGCGTTCGCCGACTCCTGCTACCGGCTGGTCGAGGACCCGCGGTGGGCGGACGTCTTCGACGGCATCGACATCGACTGGGAGTACCCGAACGCCTGCGGCCTGAGCTGCGACAGCAGCGGACGCGACGCCTTCCGGACCCTGATGCAGGCGCTGCGCGCCCGGTTCGGCGACAGCAACCTGGTGACCGCGGCCATCACCGCCGACGCCTCCCCCGGCGGCAAGATCGAGGCCGCCGACTACGCGGGCACCGCCCGTTACGTCGACTGGTACAACCCGATGACGTACGACTTCTTCGGCGCCTGGGCCGCCCAGGGCCCCACCGCGCCGCACTCCCCGCTCACCTCCTGGCCGGGGCTGCCGAAGCAGGGCTTCACCACCGACGCCGCGATCTCCAAGCTCCGGGGGCTGGGCATCCCCGCGTCGAAGCTGCTGCTGGGCATCGGCTTCTACGGGCGCGGCTGGACCGGCGTCACCCAGCAGGCCCCGGGCAGCACCGCGACCGGGGCGGCGCCCGGCACGTACGAGGCGGGCATCGAGGACTACAAGGTGCTGAAGAGCCGGTGTCCGGCGAACGGCACCGTCGCCGGGACCGCGTACGCCCACTGCGGCTCCCAGTGGTGGAGCTACGACACCCCGCAGACCATCGCCGCGAAGACGGCCTGGAAGAACCAGCAGGGGCTGGGCGGCACCTTCTTCTGGGAGCTCAGCGGCGACACCGCGAACGGCGAACTCATCAAGGCCATCGGCTGACCGGCGGTGCGGGGCGCCGCCCGGACTCCCCCACGGGAGCGGTCCGGGCGGCTGCCCTGCTTCCGGCGACGCAATGTCGGTGACACCGCGCCGGTGACACTGCCGCCGGTCGCCACACCGCCCGTTGTCCTGCCCGACCCGTTGTCCTGCCCCGGCCGTCCGCGGCGGGGCGACGCGCGGCGGCTCGTCGGGGTGCCGGTCCGCGGAGGTTCGGGGACGAGGTGGACAAGATCGTCGCGGCACACTCCCACGGATGGGCAGCGAAGGCCGCGGAACGCTACGGTACGGCCCACGACCTGCGGTTCATCGGTCCGTTCCCCGGTGCGGGAACGTCCTCCGGCGACCGCCGTGGGGGGCTGACCGGACGCCGCGGGCGCAGACTGGTGGCGGACGGCCCGTACCCCCGCGCGCAGGCCGTACGCCCGCATCCGCTCCGAGCCGAGGAGTCTCCGCCCATGACCGACCCGACGGGCCCCGCCTCCGCCGTACTCGACACCGCCTTCTTTCTCCGGTGGCTCGACCGTGCCACGAAGGTCATCACCGAGCAGGCCGCCCAGCTCACCGAGCTCGACTCCGCCATCGGGGACGCGGACCACGGTGCCAACCTCAAGCGCGGTTTCACCTCGGCGCTCGCCGTGGTGACGGCCGAACCCCCCGGCTCGCCGGGCGCACTGCTCAAGGCGTTCGGCACCCACCTCACCAACACGGTGGGCGGTGCGTCCGGTCCGCTGTACGGCACGGTGCTGCGCCGCGCGGGCCGGGTCCTGGGCGACGAGGACCCCGTCACCCCCGAGGCGCTCGGCGAGGCGCTGGCGGCCGCGGTGGCCGGGGTGCGGCGGCTGGGCGACTCCGGGCCCGGGGACAAGACGATGGTCGACGCGCTGGCTCCGGCCGCCGAGGCGTACAGCGTGGCGCTGGGCGGCGGGGCCGAGGTCCCGCAGGCCCTCGCGGCGGCCTCGCAGGCGGCCCGGGAGGGGGCCGAGGCGACCGTCCCGCTGCAGGCCCGGCGCGGGCGGGCCAGTTACCTCGGCGAGCGGAGCATCGGCCACAAGGACCCCGGTGCCGCGTCGTCGGCCCTGCTGATCACCGCCCTCTACGACGTCACGGCGACGGCGGGGGACGAGCCCGCGGCCCCGTCCGGCACCGGAGCGGTGACCGGGACCGCGGAGGCCGGGGCGGCGGAGGCCGCGGGCGGTGCGGAGGAGACGGACGACGAGGAGGGGGCCCAGCCGGCCGCCACCGGGACCGCGGCCATGGTCGGGGTGGCCCTGGTCTCGCACAGCCGTGACGTGGCCGCCGCCACGGCGGAACTGGCCAAGGCCCTGGTCGGGTCGGGCACTCCGGCGCCGATAGGCGTGGCGGGCGGTGTCGAGGACGGCGGTATCGGGACCAGCGCCACGCTGATCCGCGACGCGATCAAGCACGCGGACGCGGGCCGCGGCGTGGTGGTGATCTGCGACATGGGCAGCGCCGTGCTGACGGTGAAAGCGCTGCTGGCCGAGACGGGCGCGGCCGCGCTGCCGGAGGGCGTGCGGATCGCCGACGCGCCCTTCGTGGAGGGCGCGGTGGCGGCGCTGGTCACCGCGTCGGCGGGGGCGGACCTCGATCTGGTCCTCTCGGCGACCGACGACGCCCGGAACTACCACAAGATCTGACCCGGACCGGGCCCCTGCGCGCGGGCACCGGGGCGCGGGCACCGGGGCGGCGGGACGGATCCCTGCCGGCCCGGTGCCGTGGCGCTCGGTGGTTCGTGTGCGGGGCGGCTCGCGTACTTGGCGGTTCGTGTTTGGCAGCTCGCGTGCGGAGCGTTTCGGGTACGAAGCGGCTCGGGTGCAGAGCGGTTCGGTGCGGAGCGGTTCGGTGCGGAGCGGTTCGCGTGCGGGGCGGCTCGCACCGCGGGCGGGACGGCTGCCGGGCGGGCTCGGGCGGCGCCGTCCGGCGGGGCGCACCGGGCCCCGGGCGGCACACCGGCTCCTCGACCGGACGCGGTGTCGCGCCGGCCGCTCCGCCGGGCGGGGCGGCGGCCAACTGCCCGGGACGGGGCGCCGGCTACTCGGCCGGGCGGGCCTCGTGCTCAAGGATGCGCGCCTGCCACCGTCCTAGCACCTCGGCCCGGCCGACCCCCGCCGCGTCCGCCTCCAGCAGCAGTGCCTCGGCGGCCATGGCCGCGAGGCGGACCGTGACGTGGCTGACGTCGCGGGCGTCGAGCGGCTCCAGGAGCGCGGCGGCGCCCTCGCCGTCATTGGCGAGGGCGCAGGCCACGACGGCCATCGTCAGTCGGTCCCACTCGTGTGCGTTCACGCGGGATCCCTGCCCGGTGGGGCCCCGCACGGAACCCCGCACCCGCACGCCCCGTACCGGCACGGGTACCCGGGCGGGCACGGCCGCCGGGGGCCGGCCGGTCCCGGCCGGGCCGAGGCCCGCGCACCGCTCCTCATCGGCCCTGGTGCCTGACCGGTATCGGTCCCGGAGTTGCCGGTGCCGGTCCCGGAGCCTCATCGGTCCTGGAGGATGAACTCGCCCCACACGCTCTTGCCGGCGCCCTGGGCCTCCACGCCCCAGACGTCGGCGAGCCGGTCCACCAGCAGCAGCCCGCGCCCCGAGACGCCGGTCTCCCCCGGCTCGCGCCGGCGGGGCAGGCCGCTGGACATGTCCTCCACGTCGACCCGCAGCCGGTGGTCGGTCCCCCCGAGCATCCGGACGGTCACCACGGCGCCGCCGTCGGTGTGCAGGAGGGCGTTGGTGATGAGTTCGTCGGCGACGAGTTCGACCTCGTCCGCACGGCTCCGCGCGCCCCAGGTCCGTACCGCGTCGCCGATCGCCTGCCGGACGGCCATCAGGGCCTCCGGGTCCGCCGGCGAGATGTGCCGGTACAGGCGCTGGCCCAGCTCCGGAACGGCCGGGCCCTCCCGGCGCAGCAGGAGCATCGCCATGTCGTCGCCGCCGCCCTGTGCCCCGATCTCCGCGCCGAGGTGGTCGGCGAGGGCCTCGACCTCGTGCGGGCCGCGGCGTATCGCCTCCAGCAGCCGGCGCAGGCCGTCGTCCACATCGGCGCCGGGCTGCTCGATCAGCCCGTCGGTGAACAGGATCAGGGTCTCCCCCGGGTCGAGGGCGAGCCGGGTGACCGGGTAGTCGTTGCGGCCGAACTGGGCGGAGAGCCCCAGCGGCAGCCCGCCGGCCAGGCCCAGCTTCCGGCAGCTGCCGTCCGGGTGCCGGATCAGCGGGTCGACGTGCCCGGCCCGGACGATCTGCAGGGCCCCGTCCACCGGGTCGGCCTCGGCATATGCGCAGGTGGCGAAGCGGTCGGTGTCCAGTTCGTTGAGGAAGACCGAGGCCCGCGCCATGACGGTGGCGGGCGCGTGGCCCTCGGCGGCGTAGGCGCGCAGGGCGATGCGCAGCTGACCCATCACGGCCGCAGCGTGGGTGTCGTGGCCCTGGACGTCCCCGATCACCACCCCGACGCGGCCGCCAGGCACGGGGATGGCGTCGTACCAGTCGCCGCCGATGTCCCGTCCGAAGCGCGCGGAGCGGTACCGGACGGCGATGTGGGCGCCGGGCACGTCGGGGATGCTGCGCGGCAGCATGGCCGTCTGGAGGTTCTCCGCGATGTCGTGCTCCTGGTCGAAGAGCATGGCCCGCTGGAGGCTCTGCGCGATGCTGCTGCTGAGGGCGACGAGGAGGTTGCGCTCCTCGGGGCTGAACGACTGCTTGTCGCGGTAGAGAAAGCCCAGCGCGCCGAGCGGCCGGGCCTGGGCGATCAGCGGCAGATACGCGGCGGCGGAGACGTCCAGCGGCTCGATGTGCGGCCACAGCCGCGGGTAGCGGCGGGCGAACTCCTTCGGCGAGGTCATCAGACGGGGCGTGAGGGTGCGCACCACCTCGCTCATCGGGAAGTCCTCGTCGACGCGGGTGTATTCCAGCTCCGGGACGTTGCTGCCCTCCTGGCCCTCGACGACGACCCGCATCCGGCCGTCCTCCAGCAGCCCCATCACCAGGCTGACCGCGCCGAGCCGGCCCATGCCCTGGCTGTCGGCCAGCACGTCGATGACGTCCTGCACGGTGATGGCGTGGGCGAGGGCGGCGGTGGTCTCCTCCACGACGCTGGTCTGGCGCCGCCGCTCTTCGGCGAGGGCGAGGCGTTCCGCGGAGTGCGCGAGTTCCGCGGTGGCGTCGCGGATGATCCCGACGACGCGGTGCGGGCGGCCGTCGCTGTCGCTGTCGCGGTGGACGTAGCCCTGGGTGTGGGTCCACCGCAGGGAGCCGTCGCGGCAGCGGGTGCGGAAGTAGGTGCCGAAGGTGGTGCTGCCGTCCCGGAGCGCCTGCGCGACCACGGCGTCCAGGCGCCGGGCCTCGGACGCGGGGATGTGCCGGGAGAGGGTCGCCGGGTCGCCGTCGTAGTCGTCCGGTTCCAGCTCGAAGACGCTCAGGGCGGCGGCGTCCAGGTGCATGCGGCCGCTGTCGAGATCCCAGTCGAAACTGCCCATGCGGTTGAGCGCCAGATTGATCTCGGGGCGCATGGGCCACTCGTCCGGCAACGGGGTGGAGGCCGGGGCCGTTCCCCGATCAACCATGTCACCCTCCCGGAGCGGCGGGGAACCGCGCGGGGCGGCGCGCCGACGGTCAGCTGTGCCCTTCAGCGCAACTCTGTCATTGTTTGCCCGATTTTTCGAAAGATGGTGGCAGACCCGGCGGTGGCAGGCCCGGTGCGGCGGAGCGGCCGACGCACTGGTCATCGGCCCCTCCGCCGCACCGTTCCCGCATGGCCGCGACGGCCGCCCGGTGGGCGGGTTCCGGTCGGCTACTCGACCTTCTCACCGTCGGGTGCGACCACGGACCAGGATTCGCCGACGCCCTGTCCGTTGGTGTCCCCGGGCTTCTCGTCGCCGGTGTACCAGTACAGCAGCCAGCAGTCGATCGCGAGCTGCTCCTCGCCCTCGGGGCGGGTGAACGTGGTGAGCAGCTCGGGGTCGACGCCCTCGACATCGGCCTTGTCCACCGGCTTGGCGGGCTTCCAGGTGTCCAGGCACGCGCCGGTGCAGTTGGACTTCATCGGCCAGGCGGAGTCCTTGTCGAAGCGGTAGAGCGTGCGGCCCTTCCCGTCCCGGAGGATCTCGCCGAGCTTCGGGTCGTTGAAGGTGGAGAGCGCGGGCAGCTTCCCCGCGGCCGCTCCGCCCGGGCCGGCCCCCGCTCCCCCGGCGCCGGCCTCCGCACCGCCACCGCCACCGCCACCGACGCCGGTTCCACCGCCGGCTTCGTCGGAGCCCGACGCCTTGGTGCCGTCGGGAGCGGAGGCGGACCAAGTGCCGCCCACCCCCTCCCCCTTGACCTGCCACGGCTTGGTGTCCTTGGCGTACCGGTACATGGGCCAGCCCGCGACGGTGAGCTGCTGTGTGCCGTCGGCACGGGTCACCTCGCCCAGCAGGGAGGAGTCGATTCCGGCCGCCGAGGAGACGTCCGCCGCGGGGACCGGCGACCAGGTGGTGGCGCAGTCGCCGACGCAGGCGGACTTCGGCGGCTCGGACGAGTCCTGGTCGAAGCGGTAGAGGGTGAAGCCGTTGCTGTCGGTCAGTACGGAGCCGAGCTTCTTGCTGGTGCCGACCATCAGCTGTCCGGCAGGCTGGGTGCCGGGCGACTTGCCGCCCTGGGGCGCCGCCCCGCCGTAACCGCCCTGCCCGTACCCGTTGTTCCCCTTGCCGGGCGCGACACCGGCCTGCCCGGCCGGCTGCACCCCGGTCGCGTCCGTCGGTCCGGATTCCGCCCCGCACGCCGTTGTCAGCATGATCGCCGCAGCGGTCGTCGCGACCGAGGCGTTCCGCCACTTCCTCATGTCCACTCCTGCAGTCCGCTTCCCGTATACGGCGCGGGTGCGCGCCTCCGACTGGGGTGAATACGGACGGTGGCGTCCCGTGTGTTCAACAGCGGCGGTGTTTTCCGTGCCGGACCTCCGGGCGTCCTCGGCCGCCTGCGGACCCCGGTGCGGCGCGGGCGCCGGAAGGTGAAGTCCCCCGTGGCCGGGGCCGGTTCGGAGGCATCCGTTCCGATTCCGCGTTCGCGGCCGGGCCCCGTGGTCCCGCGCGGCACGCCTCGGGTCCGGCGCACGCCGTTCCGTACCGCGCCGCGGTGCCGGCGCACGCCGTTCGGCAGGTGCGCACCGGTACCGCGGAGCGCGGTCCGGAACCGTCCGGACTACGGCTTGACGACGGTGAGCAGCACCGTCGAGTCCTCGACGGCCTCGGCGGCCTGCCGGGTGGGCGGCAGCACGATGAGTTCGCCGTTCACGGCCTCGACCGCGTCGTCGTCGCTCTCCAGCCGCATCCGTCCGGTGAGGACGAGCACCGTGGCCTCGCCGGGGCTGACGTGTTCGGTCATCCGGGCACCGGCCTTGAGCGCGATCAAGGTGTGGCGCAGCAGGCGGCCCGTCCCGCCGAGCGGGGTCACGGCGGCGCGGCCGGCCGGTGCTTCCCTGGCCAGGGCGAGTTGTTCCTCGGCCACGGTCCTGAGCGAGATCTTCTCCATGCGTACCACTGTGCTGCCGTGGGCGGGGCGCCGCACCCGCACCCGGGCACGGCCTCGCACGTCCCGGGGCTGCCGACTCCTTCCGGGCGGGCCTCCGCGTCTCCAGGGCCGTCCGCGCGGCACGCGGGGCGGGGCACCGGTACGCCCTCGCCGCGTCCGGCCGCCCGTATCTCAGGGGCGCCTCTCAGGGGCGGCGGCCGAGCAGGGCGACGAGACGGTCCTGGGCGGATGCCGATCCGGGCACCGGGACCGGGGGTGCGAAGACCCCGACTCCCTGCCAGGCGGCGGCCTGCGGCTCGACGACGGCGAGGACCGCGGCGGCCAGGGCCTCGTCCAGCGATTCGTCGTCTTTGATGCCGCGCCCCAGATCCCAGGCGTGCACGGCGAGATCGGTGGTCATCTGCCAGCCGTACTCCGTGGCGGGAGTGGGGCCGGCGCCGGTCTGCACGGTGCCGTCGAGGGCGCCGTCCCGGTGGAACGCAGCGGCCGACTGCTCCGCGGACCGGTCCCAGGCCCGCGTGGGGTGATCGCCGAGGACATCGCCGTCGAACCGGTCGCCGACCTCGGCGAGCGTCGCGCCGCGCAGCAGCGGCGGCGCCCACAGCTGCTCTCCGACGACATGGCTGACGAGGTCGCGGACCGACCACTCGGTGCACGGGGTGGCGGCCGTCCACTGACCGGCCGCCACCCCGTGCACCCGCCGGGCGAACTCCGCGCGAGCGGCGTCGAACGCCTGGAGCAGTTCCATGGCCTCAGGCCGTTCCGGCGGGGGGCGCCGGCGCGGGCTGGGGCTCCGGGGCCGGCTCGGGGTGGTTCGGCCCCGGCGGCACCGGCGGAATCGGGTCGGGCGGCAGCGGACCGGGGCCCGGCCCCGGCACCGGTCCCGGACCAGGCCCGGGCGGAGGCGTCGGGGTGGGGGGTACGGGGTCGGGGTGCGTCATCGTGTGCCTCCCGGACATGGATCCGAACGGTTGCGGCGGCTTCCCCGCCGACGTGCCGATGGGTACCCCGTCCTGGCCGGTTCAGACCCGCCCTTCGGATCACCGGGCCGTCCGGCCGCCCCGCGCACCGGAAACCCGCCCCTCCCCTCCGGGTACCCCGGAGCACTCCCGGCCGGCCGGGCGGCGACGGCCGAACCCGCTCCGACCAGGGCCGACGTACGCGACTGCGGCGGGGCAGAGGTGCCGGGCACCGCTCGTCCGCCCACAGCGTGCACCCGGGCCTCCACCGGCAGTCGGACCCGGCGGCCCGGCGTACGCCATACGGCGTATGTCAGGTGCGTCCGTCAAGACGACGACAACTGGCCATGGTTCGCCCATCGTTGACCACATGATCAGCAAACGGGCGAGGCGGGGACGCCCATGAGCCCCCTGACCCTGTCCGTGCTGCTGTGCCTGGCGTCGGCCGTCTGCTACGCGGCGGCCGCCGTTCTGCAGGAACGCGTGGCGGCCGGCACGCCGTCGCTCCGGGGCGCGCTGCTCCGGCGCGGCGACTGGTGGGCCTCGGCCGCGCTGAACGGGGCCGGCGGGGTCCTCCATGTGATCGCCCTGGGCTTCGGCCCCCTGACGGTCGTCCAGCCGCTCGGCGTCCTGACCCTGGTGTTCGTCCTGCCGATGGCGGCGGTGACGGTCCGGCGGCGGACCACCCCGGCCGGGCGGCGCGGCGCCCTGCTGACCGCGGCCGGGCTGGCCGGGCTCCTGCTGCTGACCGGGGAGGAGGGACAGCCCCGGCCGCTGTCCGGCGGTGAGCAGTCCGGCGTGGCGGTGGGGACCGCGGCGACGGTGACGGTCCTGGTCCTCCTGGGCCGCCGGGCGCGGCGGCCGGGCGCGCGCAGTGTTCTGCTGGCCGGTGCGTCCGGGGTGTGCTTCGGCATGGCGTCGGTGTTCGTGAAGTCGGTGGCGGAGGCGTGGCCGTCGGTCCCGGTGACCGCGGAGCTGCCGGCCCTGGGCGTGGTGGCGCTGCTGGCGGTCGCGGGGCTGGCCACGTCCCAGGCCTCCTACCGGGGTGGCGGCCTGACCGCACCGCTGGCCACGGTGACGGTCGTCAATCCGGTGGCCGCCGCGGCGGTGGGCGTCGGGCTGCTGCACGAAGGTTTCCGCTTCGGCACGGCGGGGGTTCCGGCGGCGCTCGCGGCCGGGGCGCTCACGGCGTGGGGTCTGGTGGTCCTGACGGCGGACGGCACCGAGCGGCGGGGCCGGTCGCGGACGGCGCCGGTTTCGGTGCCGATGCCGATGCCGATGCCGGTGCCGGTGCCGGTGCCCGCAACGGAAGGGGACGGGTGAGGCGTTGCCCCTGCCGTCGAGGGTGGCGCGGCGCTCCGCGAGCCGGACCCGGCCCGCCCTTCCGGCACGGCGGACCGGGGCGGGGCGACGTACCGGACGAAGCTCCGGGGCCGGGCGCCGAGACCGGAGCCCGGCCCGACCTGACGCGGGCCGGGCAGGCCCCGGGACACCGGCCCGGCATCAGGCCGTTCGCGCCACCGCGTACCCCGCCAGGTCCTCCGGGGTCCGCGGCCCGGTGGTGTCCGGTCCGAGCAGCCCGTGCGCCCGCAGCACCTCGGCCGCCGCCTGCCCCCACGGGCGCCGCAGCCGGGCCTCGTCCAGCAGCCGCCCGTCGGCCAGCAGTTCCGCGGTCGGCCCGGTGCGCAGGCCGTCCGGGGCGAGGACGGCGGTGTCGTCCGCCCAGCGCAGGGCCAGGTCCACGTCGTGCGTGGCCATGACCACGGTGGTGCCCGCCGCCCGGAGCCGTTCCAGCACCTCCAGCAGCCGTTCCTGGCCGTGCGGGTCGAGGCCCGCCGTCGGCTCGTCGAGGATCAGCACCCGCGGTCGCATGGCCACCGCTCCGGCGATGGCCGCTCGCTTGCGCTGCCCGTAGGAGAGCAGATGCGTGGGGCGGTCGCGCAGCGCGGTGATGTCCAGCGCGGCGAGGGCGTCCGCGACGCGTTCGCGCACCTCCGGTTCCGGGAGCCCCAGGTTCATCGGGCCGAACGAGACGTCCTGCCCGACCGATGCGGCGAAGAGCTGGTCGTCCGGGTCCTGGACCACCAACTGCACCGTGGTGCGCAGCCGGCTGAGCCCCGCGCGGCCGTAGGAGACCGTGGTTCCCTCCAGGCGCAGTTCGCCCGCCGAGGGCCGCAGGCCTCCGCTGAGCAGCCGCAGCAGGGTGGTCTTCCCGCTGCCGTTCCGGCCGAGCAGTGCCAGGCTGCGGCCGTCGCGGATGCCGAAGGTGACGTCGTCCAGGACGGCCGGCCCGTCCTCGTAGGCGTATCCCGCGCCGAGGAGTTCCACCAGGTGCGATCCTGCGGTCATGGGGTGAGCCTTTCGAGTGCGAGCGTGAGGGCGGCGATCCCCGCCAGGAGTGCGACGGACGCGGCCACGAAGCGCCGGGAGACCTCGGATTCGGCCACCAGGACGCGGAGCGAGCCGTCGTAGCCGCGGCCCGCGAGCCCTGTCTGCAGCCGGGCGGCGCGCGCGAAGGCCCGGACGAACACGGTGGCTCCGAGCCCGGCCAGCGACCGCCAGGCCGCGGCCCGTCCGGACTTGCCCAGCCGGGCGGCCTGGGCCTGGCGGACCCGGGAGACGGTGTCCAGGAGCAGGAACGCCATCCGGTAGGTGACCAGGGCGACATCGACGACCGCGGGCGGCACGCCCGCCCGCGCCAGCCGGGGCAGCAGGTCGGACAGGGGCGTGGTGAACGAGAAGAGCAGCACCCCGAGCGACGCGGCGGAGGTGCGCAGCAGCAGCTGTCCGGCGTGCGCGGGCCCGTCCGGAGCCAGGGAGAGCGGGCCGTGCGGGCCGCCCAGCCGGACGAGGAGCGGCAGGGCGCCGGTGACGCAGAAGCCGAGCGGGATGCGGTAGGCCCGCCACAGCTGACGGGGCGGCACGGCGGCCGGCCCCAGCAGCAGGACGAGCGCGGCCACCACGACGAGGAGCGACCCCGGCCACGGCGGCAGGCAGACCGCCGACACCGTCAGGCCGAGGGCGAGAACGGCTTTGTCCAGGGGGTGGCGGCGGCGCCAGCGACTGCTGTGCGCCGCCGCGTCGATGGGCAGCACGCGGCTAGGCTGCGGTCTCGCGGTCCGGCGTCGCCGCCCCGTCCTGGGACCCGGAGCCGTCCTGGGACGTGGCCTGCTCCGCACCCTGACGGCGCCCGCGGCGCAGCCCGAAGTAGTACGCCAGAACACCCGCGCCGAGTGCGGCCTGGAGGGCGAACAGCGCGGACTCCACCTCGCCGGACGGCGGTTCGTAGAGCGGGCTGAACCAGGGCTCGTAGTCCGGCCGGATCTCGGTGATCGCGGACTCGGCCTGGGCGTCGGCGCCCGTGAAGGGCTCCTTCTTGTGGTCCCCGAGGCCGAGCGCGAGCGGCAGCACCGCAAGAGCGACGACCAGCACCAGCAACAGCAGGTTGATCTTGGTGTGACGCTTCATCGGGCAACGGCCTCCTGCTTCTCCGCGCGGCGGGACAGCACGCCCAGCCGGATCAGATCCCCCTTGCTGGACTGCGTCAGCAGGCGCATCACCAGCACGGTGAGGATGCCCTCGCTGACCGCCAGCGGGATCTGGGTGACGGCGAAGATGCCGCCGAACTTGGCGAGGGAGCCGAGCACTCCGGTGCCCGGGTCGGGGAAGGCCAGCGCGAGCTGCAGGCTGGTGACGCAGTAGGTGCTCAGGTCCGCGACGAACGCCCCGGCGAACACGGCGGCCATGAGCGGTGCGCCCAGCCGCCGGACCAGCCGGTACACCCCGTATCCGGCCCAGGGGCCGACGATCGCCATGGAGAACGCGTTGGCCCCGAGCGTGGTGAGCCCGCCGTGGGCGAGCAGCAGCGCCTGGAAGAGCAGGGTGATCGTGCCGAGCACCGTCATGATGGGCGGCCGGAACAGGATGGCCCCGAGTCCGGTGCCCGTCGGGTGCGAGCAGCTGCCGGTCACCGACGGGATCTTGAGGGCGGACAGGACGAAGGTGAAGGCTCCGGAGGCGCCGAGCAGCAGCGTGCTCTCGGGGTTCTCCTTGACCTCGCGGGACAGGGACCGGACGCCGTGGACGACGAACGGGGCAGCGGCGGCGCCCCAGGCGACCGCGTGCAACGGGGGCAGATACCCCTCGGCTATATGCATGGGAAAGCGAACCTCTCCAGCACCTCGTGGATGGACGACGCGCCCCGGCCGGTCTCCTGGCTGACGGGTCATGCCGTCCGGACTCCGCCTTCCCGGGCACCGAGCCGGCGGCTCGGCGTCCCAGTGGCTCCCCGAGGGGTGGAACCGGACTTCCCGATCACAGTGGCGAGGGCCGCACCGGTTTCATCACCGGTTTCCCGTACACCAAGGCCCTGAGAGGTTAGTGGGCAGCACGCTCCGGCCACAACCGGGGATCGGTATCGGCCACCGGCGGAGGGCAGGAGCAACGGTGCGCTTGCGGGGCGCGGGCAGCCAACCGCGCGCCCCTCGGGTGAGCATGGTCACTGCCCCGCGGGCGAGCGCGTGGTGGCACGGAGCATCTGCTTGGCCATGGAGTACCCGGCACTGCCCCGCGAGCACACGCGGGGTGGCCGTCGCTTCAGGCGAGCGCGCAGTCGCCGCAGAGGCCGCCGCCCGGGACCCGGTAGTAGAGACAGCAGCTGCGCCGGGTGAAGCCGCCGCCCGCGAGGGTGCCGGTGCCGTGCAGCGGCGGCTCCCGGAACAGCTCTCGGACCAGCGCCGACGCCGTGTCCGCGGCTTCGGCGCGGCCCCGTGCGCGGCAGCCGTCGCGCAGGACGCGGTACGAGCCGAACAGCGCCGACCCGGCGTTGCCCCAGAGCAGTTGCCCCGAAACCGGACATACGGACCGCACGGCGCGGTGCAGGGGTACGAGGTGGCCGTCGACCACCGCCGCGCGCAGCCGGTCCGCCGAGGTGCCGGGATCGGCCGCGGACACGGGGCCGTCCGCAGCGGACACGGGGCCGGGCAGCCAGAGTTCGTCCGGGGCGCTCCGGTCCGGGTGCCACCACAGCCGCTCCGGGGAGAGGTCGGGGAGGGTGCCGGCGAGCACGGCGGAGCCGAGCGCGAGGGACCACAGCCGGGCGGCGAGCCCCTGGAAGACGAGGGACGCGCCCACCCGGAGCTCGTCCGTGCCCAGCCGGCCGGCCACGGTGGTGATCCGGGCGCGCAGCGGGCCGGGGTCCGCGCAGAGCTCCGCGAACGGCACATACCCGTGGGCACGCGGCTCCTCCCCCGGCGCCTCCGCGGTCCGCACGGCGAAGAACGGACCCGCCTCGGCGACCCGGCGCAGGCCTTCGGCCATGGACGTCCCCGGCATGTGACTCCTCTCCGTCGCCCTCGGGATTCTCCCGTACGGACCGACGGCGGCCGGGAGGGCCCCGGGGCGGGACGCTCCGCCCCCGGGCGGCGGGGCGGGCGGGGCGATAGAGCGGCTGAGCGGCGGCAACACCGCGCCCGCCACTCACTCGATCGGGCTAAAGCCACCCACAAGGCGCATCTTCACCTCGTCCGGTGCGTTGATCCGGTTCCCTGCTTGTCACAGGCAGGGAACTTTCTTTCTGTACGACTGAAAAGAGTTTGCGTCATGTCGCGTATTGCCAAGGCCGCCGTTCTGGCCGCCACTGCCGGTGCCGCCCTCTCCGCCGCCGCTGGTGCGGCGGTCGCCGACTCGGGCACCCAGGGTGCCGCCGTGTTCTCCCCGGGCATCGGTTCGGGCAACCTGGTCCAGGCCCCGATCCACGTGCCGGTCAACGCCTGCGGGGACACCGTGAGCGTCATCGGTGTCGCCAACCCCGCCCTCGGGAACTCCTGCGTCAACCGCTGAGGTTTCCTTCGGTCGGCAGGACCCTGTCGACCGGTGACGTCGGGGCCCCCGGGCCCTGACCGCTGAGGGGTGCACGCCGGGCAGGCATTCCGGCTCCTCCGCCCCCTCGGCTGTGGCGCCCGTCCACGGGACGGCGGGCGCCACTTTCCTGTTTTCACACCTCGACGGGCGCGAGGTGAAGCGCCTCCGCGGCCTCCCTCGCCTGCGCGCCCGACACCCGCCCGCGCCCGGCCCCACCGCGGTGTCCCTGCGTCAGCCGTGGGCGCGGTCGGTCGGCATGCGCACGGGTTCCGCCAGGTCGGAGGGGCGGATGCGGTACACGTTGAGCCGCATGTCGTAGTACTTGGTCGTCTCCCCCACCCATTCCATGCCGATCCGGCGGGCCGTCGCCGCGGCCTTGGTGTTGTTGGGGCGGGCGACCGCGAACAGTTCGTCCACGCCCTGTTCGAACGCCCACCGGACCACCGCGACACCGGCCTCCGTCGCATAGCCGCGGCCCCAGGCGTCGGGGCTGAGCTGCCAGCCGATCTCCAGGTCCTCGTCGTAGGGCGGCAGCATCCGGATGACGACCCCGCCGACCACCCGGTCGTCCTCCCGGCGCTGTACGGCCCAGCGGCCCGACGGCCGCACCAGGTTGGGCTGCGACTCCTCCCACGCCTGGAGGACGGCGCGCATCGCGGGCAGGTCGCCGACCCGGTGCATGGCAGGCGTCAGCCAGTGGGCGACCTCCTCGGCGCCGTAGATCCGCAGCGCGGCCTCGGCGTCGCCGGGGGTCCAGTCGCGCACCACGAGCCGTTCCGTACGCAGCGGCGCATGCATGCTCCTCACGCTAGCCGGAGCGGGGCGCCACGGCCTCTCGGCGAGGCGCGCGCCCGGTGTTCAGGCGGCGGGCGCTGAGGCGGCGGCGTTCCGGCGGCAGCGTTCAGACGGCGGCGTTCAGGCGGCGGCGCCGGTCCCCGTGGTCACCGTGAAGAGGCCGCCCTGAGGGTCCCGGAGGGTCGCCGAGCGGCCGATCGAGGAGTCGTCCGGCTCGCCGGTGACCGTGCCGCCCGCGCGGACGGCCGCCTCGGCCGCGGCATCGACGTCCGGCACCCGGAAGTAGACGTTCCAGCGGGGGCGGACCTGGGGGTCCGGATCCGCCTCCACACCGCCCCCGCGCAGCCGCGCCACCTTCTGCCCGCGGGCCAGGACCACCACGGCGTCGTGCTCGTACTCGACCTCGCAGCCGTCGGGCCGTCCGGAGGCCCAGTCGAAGACCTCCGCGTAGAAGATGGCCGCGGCGAAGGCGTCGCGGGTGCGCAGTTCCAGCCACGCCGGGGCGGAGCCGGCGCCGACGCGCCATTCGGGAAGGACCTCGCCCTCCCAGAAGCCGAACACCGCTCCGGCCGGGTCGGCGGCCAGCGCGGCGCGGCCCTTGCCGTAGGTGAGGGGGCCGACCGCCACGGTCGCGCTGCGCTCCCGGATCCGGGCGGCCACCGTGTCGGCGCTCTCGGCGGCGAAGTAGACGGTCCAGGAGACGGGGACCGCCATGGTGTGGGCCAGGGCCCCGATACCGGCCACCGGCCGGCCGTCCGCGAGGGCGACGCAGAATTCGTCGCCCAGGGTGCCGGGGCGGAAGGTCCACCCCATCACCGCTCCGTAGAAGCTCTGGGCGGCCTCGAGTTCCCGCGTCATCAAACTCACCCAGCAAGGCGCTCCGTGCACCGCGCGCGTCGAGGACATGTCCGCCACTGTGCCATCCGCCGCATCCGTTCGCCCGCCGACCCACCACGGATGGACCGGCGCAGGTGACGCTCCCGCCCGACCCGGCGCGATCATGTGAACTGTGCCTGCAGTCCGGGAGACCGCCGTCGGCCTGATCCGGCGGCGCAACGATCCGATCGTCGTGCAGACGGTGCGCTGCACCGTGGCCGCGACGCTCGCCTTCGCCGCCGCGGAGTGGCTCATCTCCGGCGGTCCGCCGCCGCTGCTCGCACCGCTGACGGCGCTGCTGGTCGTCCAGGTCAGTCTCTACGCGACGCTCACCACCGGGATGCGCCGGGTGAACAGCGTGGTGGCGGGCGTGCTGATCTCCTCGGCCTTCAGCGCCCTGGTGGGTCTGAGCTGGTGGAGCCTGGGTCTGCTGATCCTCGCCTCCCTGGTGGTCGGGCACATGGTGCGCGTCGACGAGTTCGTGCCGGAGGTGGCGATCAGCGCGATGCTCGTGCTGGGCGTCAGCCATGTGGCCCAGGCGGCGTGGAGCCGGGTCGCCGAGACCCTGATCGGTGCGGCGACCGGCATTCTGCTGAACGCCCTGGTCGCGCCGCCGGTGCTGGTGGAGCCCGCCGGCGAGGCCATCGCCGGTCTCGGCCGGCGGATGCGGGCGCTGCTGATGCAGATCTCCCGGGAGCTGGAGCGCGGGGCGACCCGGGAGGACGCGGTCCGGTGGCTCCACGGGGCGCGGGTGCTGGACAACGAGATCGCCCAGGTCGACGCGGCGCTCAACCGCGCGGACGAGAGCATGAAGTTCAATCCGCGGGTGCGGGAGGGGCTGCTCGCCCGGCTGGTGCTGCGCAGCGGTCTGGACACCCTGGAGATCTGCGCGGTGGTGCTGCGCACCCTGTGCCGGTCGCTGACGGACCTCTCGCACCGGCGGCGGAGCGAACCGGTGTACGAGGGGCAGGTGGCCGCCGTGCTGAGCGAGCTGTTCCTGCACATCGCCGACGCCGTCGACAGCTTCGGCCGCCTGATCACGGCTCAGGTCAGCTCCAACGCCGAAGTGGCGGAGGGAGAGCTGGCCCGGGCCCTGACGGAAGGGCGGGAGGACCGGCAGCGGATCGCGGATCTGCTGTTCACCGAGTCCGCCCGGGAACCGGACCGGTGGGAGCTGCACGGCGCGCTGCTGGCCAACGTCGACCGGCTGCTGAACGAACTGGATGTCGAACGGCGCTCCCAGTGGCTGGCGGAGGAGCTCGACCGGCACCGGCAGGACCCCGTCCGGTCGAGCCCGGTGCACCGGATGCGCCGGGCCGCGCGGTCGGCGCAGCGGCGGGCACGGCGCCGGCGCCACCGCCCCTGAGCGGCCCCTCCCTGGGCGCCACCGGGCTTGAGCGACACCCCCCGGGCGCCACCGGGCTTGAGCGGCACCGTTCCTGAGCCGGGCGTGAGTGACAGGGAGCGTGCGGAGGTCGGGGCGCGGCGGGCATCCGCGGCGGCCGCGGGCGGAGAGCGCGAGCCCCGGAGGCCACGTGACGGGCATCACGTCCTTTCTTCGCGTCCCGTGTAGACCGGAGGCGGCCCGCCGGGCGTATGCCGGGTGAGTACCGAGAGATCCGGGGGAGTGGCCGTTGACCGTCGAGGAGTTCGAAGAGTTCTACGCGCTGACGGTCGCACGGCTGACGGGGCAGTTGTACGTGATGCTGGGCGACCTGCACGAGGCGCAGGACGTGGTGCAGGAGGCCTTCGTCAAGGGCTGGAGCCGCCGGCGGCAGCTCGACCGCGACGGCCGTCCCGAGGCGTGGATCCGCACGGTCGCCTGGCGGCTGGCGGTGAGCCGCTGGCGCTTCCGGCGCCGGACGGCCGAGGCCTGGCACTCCAGCGGGGCACCCCCGCACGTGGAGGGGCCGGGGCCGGAGTCGGTGGCGCTGGTGGAGGCGCTGCGCCTCCTCCCCGCCCAGCAGCGCCGGACGATGACGCTGCACTACGTGTGCGACCTCACCGTCGAGCAGATCGCCGGGGAGACCGGCCTGTCCGCCAGCACCGTCAAGACGCATCTGGCCCGAGGCCGGGCCGCGCTCTCCCACCGACTGCAGGACCCGCGCCTTGAGGAGGCCCACGGTGCCTGAGCTCCACGACCCCCTGCGGCTCCTGTTCCGGGAGGCCGCCGCCACCGGGCAGGCGCGTGCCGAGTCGGCTCCCGTCTCACGCATCGCCGAGCGGGGCCGGCTGGCACGCCGTCGCCGGATCGCCGCCTGCGCGGCCTGCGCCTGCCTGTTCCTCGGCGGGACGGGCGCGGCGGTCGCCGGGTTCCTGACCGGCCCCGGCCGTACGGGCACCAGCGGGCCGGCCGACGCCCCGCCGGTACCGGAGACCTCCTCCCTGCCGTCCCCTTCCGGGCCCTCCGCGGCGCCCTCCTCCTCGGGGCCGGCCTCCTGGCCCTCCTCCTCCGCGTCGTCCACGCCGACCTCGCCGCCGAGCAGCACCCGGACCCAGGAGCCCAGCGCGCCGCCCCTCGGGACCTCGTCGGGAGCGCCTCCCGCCTCGGCGCCCGCCTCGACAGCGCCCACCTCGACGGCGTCCGGCCCCTGAGCCGCGGGGCCCGGAGGGGCCTGCCCCTCCAGGCCCTGCCCGGCCCCCGCCGACGGGAGCCCGCCCGGGAGCTTCGCTCGCCCCGGGCCCCACCGCCCGTGAACCGACGACCGCCGTCGGGCGGGCCCGCATGCCCGCGTCCGACAAGGAGTGTCCCGAATGCCCGCGATGACCACCCGCGTTCGCCAGGAGCGACCGCACCCGCCCACCGAGCCGGACCGCGGACCGGGCAGCGCTCCCGTACGGCTCGGCGCGGCGGGCGGCTCCGGTGGTGGCCGGGTCCGTCCTGTCGTCCGGCGCCGCCGGCTCGCGGTGCTCGGTCCGGCCGACCGCGAGGTGCTGCTGCTGTACCTGCTGACCCGGGCCGGGGTCTGGATCCTTGCCCACTGCACCCGGTGGCTGTTCCCCGCCGACCGGAAGGCCCGTGACAGTGCCCCGGTGCTGGCGCCCTTTCAGCAGTGGGACTGGCACCACTATCTGCAGATCGCCCGCGAGGGCTACTTCCCCGACGGGGCGGGCCCGTGGGTGACCGGCTGGGACAACCGGGAGGCCTTCTTCCCCGGCTTTCCGCTCCTGCTGCGGACCGTCCACGTCGTCGTCCCGGACTGGGCCGCGGCCGGCCTGCTGATCTCCCTCGTCGCCGGCGCCGTCGCGGTCGTGGCGCTGGCCCGGATCGCCCGGCTGCACCTGCCCGGCACGGACGGGGACCGGCGTGCCGTGCTGCTCTTCCTGTTCTCCCCCTGCGCGATATTCCTCGCCGCCGGGTACACCGAGGCGCTGTTCCTCGCGTTCGCCCTGCCGGCCTGGCTCGCGGCACAGCGGCGCGCCTGGCCGCTCGCCGCCGTCCTGACGGCGCTGGCCACCACCGTCCGGATCAGCGGTCTCTTCCTCGCCGCGGCCGTCGCGGTCCAGTTCGTGCTCGCCCTCCGCGGCCGACGGGACCTCTCCGCCCTGCCCTGGGTGGCCCTCCCCGCCGTGCCGGCTGCCCTCCACACCTGGTACCTCCAGGCGCACACCGGTGACTGGATGGCCTGGAAGCACGCGCAGGAGCGCGGCTGGTACCGGGACTTCCACGCCCCCTGGGAGGCCTGGCGGAACACCTGGGACGCGGCCTTCGCCCACACCCAGGCCACCGGGTACGCCTTCATGTCCCAGGCCGAGCTACTGGCCATGCTCGTCGGACTCCTGTTGCTCGGTCTGCTGCTGCGGCAGCGCCGGTGGCCCGAAGGGGTGTACATCGGCCTCAGCCTGTGGGCGCTGGGCACGTCCTACTGGTACACGTCCGTCCCTCGGGCCACGCTCCTGTGGTGGCCGCTGTGGATCGCGCTGGCCGCGTGGAGCCTGCGCAGACCCCGGTTCGGAACCGTCTGCCTCTGCGTGGCACCGCCGGTGATGACCGTCTTCGCCATCAGCTTCCTCACCGGGCGGTGGACGGGGTGAGCGGCCCGGGGGTGAAGAGGTAGGGGCCGAGCGCGGACGGGCATACCGGTGTCGTGCTGGTGGAGCCGACTTCATTGCCGACCGGCTCGGCGGAAGCGGCGCCCCGACGGCCGTCGCAGCGGTGCGGTCAGCCGTGGGGCAGCGTCAGGCGGCGGGTCTCCCCCGGCGCGACCAGGAACGTCGTGTCCGCCAGCACCACCGTGATCGGCGGCTCCGCCGAGGGCGGGACGCCGATCCGCAGCTCGCCGGGGCTCAGCCGCAGGGTCACGCCCCAGTGGTTGCGGTAGCGGACCGACAGCCCGTAGTGGGACAGCTCGGGCAGGGGCACCGGATCCAGCAGCAGCGCGTCCTGACGGGTCTCCAGCCCGGTCAGACCGCGCTGCACCAGGTCGAGGGTGCCCGCCATGGCGCCGAGGTGGATGCCCTCGCCGGTGGTGCCGCCCTGCAGGTCGGCGACGTCCCCTTCCAGTGCCTCGCGGACGAACGACCATGCCTCGGCGCGCCGTTCGCGGGACAGCAGCCAGCCGTGCACGAGGCCGCTCAGCGTGGATCCGTGGCAGGTGCGGTGGAGGTAGTAGTCGACCGTGCGGTGCCAGGTCTCGGCGTCCAGCCGGTACCCGAGGCGGTGGAAGAGACCGGCCAGTTCGGACGGGGAGAACAGATAGCCCAGCATCAGCACATCGGCCTGTTTGGAGGCCTGGTAGCGGTTGACCGTGTCGCCCTCGGCCTCCAGGATCCGGTCCAGCCGCCGGATGTCGCCGTACCGTTCGCGGTATCCGCCCCAGTCCAGCTCGGCGAGGTCGCCGAAGCCGTCGAACTGGCTGATGACGCCCCGGTGGAAGGGCACCCGCAGCCGCCGGGAGATGTCCTCCCAGTGCTCAAGGTCGCCGTCCGTCAGCCCCACGTGCCCGAACAGCTCCTGCCGCCGGGGCTCGGGCAGGTCGCGGATCACGTCCAGGGCGCGGGCGAGCACCCAGGCGGCCGTGACGTTGGTGTACGCGTTGTCGTCGAGCCCCGGACCGGGGGCGTCCGGGTAGGCGTCGTGGTACTCGTCCGGTCCGACCACGCCACGGATGCAGTACCGGTCGTGGGCGGGGTCGAGGACGGCGCAGTCCGCCCAGAAACGCGCGATCTGCAGCAGCATCTCGGCGCCCTTGGTCTGCAGGTACTCGGTGTCACCGGCGGCCTGGCAGTACTGCCAGACGTTGTAGGCCACCGCCGAGCCGACGTGGTACTGGAGCCGGGAGTGGTCCGGGAGCCAGCGCCCCGAGCGGGGGTTGAGATGCAGCTGCTGGGTCTCCTCGCGTCCGTCGCTGCCGCTCTGCCACGGGTAACGGGCGCCGGCCCGCCCCTCCTCACCGGCCGTCCGGCAGGCCTGGGGCAGCCGGCGGTGACGGTAGTTCAGCAGGGCGCGGGACACCTCCGGGAAGTGCAGGTTCAGATACGGCAGCACGAACAGCTCGTCCCAGAACACATGACCCCGGTAGGCCTCGCCGTGCAGCCCGCGGGCCGGCACGCCGACGTCCAGCTCCGCGGTGTGCGGCGACAGCGTCTGCAGGACGTGGAAGAGGTGCAGCCGCAGGATGAGACCCGCCTCGCCGGGGACGTCGAGCTCCGCCCGCCGCCACAACTGCTCCCAGGCCAGGGCGTGGGACTCCAGGAGCCCGGCGAATCCGGGGGCGTCGGCCAGATTGTCGAGGGCCGCCTGGAGGGGGTCGCTGATCGCCGGGTCGTGGGAGGTGTGCAGGGCGACGACCTTGTCGACGGTGACCGGGTCCTGGGGCGAGATCGGGACGGTGAGCAGATGGGCGGCCCTCGCAGGGGTGATGTGCAGGCGGGCCGCGGTGGGGTCCGGGCCGGTGACGGTGGTGCGGGCGGCCATGCCGATCCCGATCTCGGAGCTGTTGGTGCGGCAGGTCAGCCAGACCGTGTCGGGCTCCAGGGCGCCGGTGTGCAGCCGCTTCAGATGGCTGCCGTTGAGGTCCCGGTAGCGGTGGACCCCGCCGTTGGTCACCTCGCCGTCGAGGGCGGACTCGACCACGATCTCGCCGGTCCAGCCCTCGGGGGTGAACTCGGTGCGCAGCGCGGCGAGATGCGGGTCCCCCATGTGGACGAGCCGGGTCTGTTCGACGCGCAGCCGGCGGCCGTCCGGCTCCTCGTACCGGATGTGGCGGATGAGGGTGCCGCCGCGGAGGTCCAGGCCCTGCCGGTACTCCAGGAGTTCGTCCCCGTCCGGCGAGAACCACGGCTCCGAGCCGTCCTCGGTCCGGACGTGGAAGCGCAGGGGCAGCCAGTTGGGCAGGTTGACCATGTCCTCGTTCTCGATGCTGCGGTCCCCGACGATCGACGTCAGCCGGTTGTAGCAGCCCGCGGCGTAGGTACCCGGGTAGTGCACGTCGTCGGCGGCGCTCTCGGGCGCGGCTCCGCGGGTGGCGAAGTAGCCGTTGCCGAGGGTGCACAGGGATTCCCGCAGGCGTTCCTGCGGTGGGTGGTATCCGGTGTACTCCCAGGCCCACTCCGCCATGGTCACTCCCCCGCGGTCGCCGGACCAGGCCGCGGGGCCAGCAGGTCGGCCAGGTCCCGGACCACGAGGTCCGCACCGTGCTTGCGCAGATCGGCGGCGCTGGTCGGACCGGCGATCCGGTCCACCCCGATGACCAGGGCGAACCCTCCGCGGCGGCCCGCTTCCACACCGGCGAGGGCGTCCTCGATCACGGCTGCGTCGGCCGCGGGGACGCCCAGCCGGCGGGCCGCCTCCAGGAAGAGCGCGGGGTGCGGCTTGCCCGGCAGTTCCAGCCGGGCGGCCTCGACACCGTCCACCACGGCGGCGAACCGTTCCCGGACACCGGCCCGGGTGAGCAGTTCGGTGGCGTGCCGGGAGGCCGACACGGCGGCGCAGGGCACACCGTGCCGGGCGAGTACGGCCAGCAGCCGGACCGTGCCGGGGTAGGGGTCGATGCCGTGCTCCCGCAGCCGGTCGGTGAACACCTGCTCCTTGCGGGCGGCCACGGCCCGGACGGTGGCGGTGCCGGGCGGGTCGTCGGCGTTGCCGTCGGGGAGGGCGAGCCCGCGGGCGGTGAGGAAGGCCGCGGCGCCGTCCAGCCGGGACTTGCCGTCCACGTAGCGCCGGTAGTCCTCGCGGGGGTCGAACGGCCTCCGGTCGGCGGTGCGGTGGGCTCCGGCGGGTGGGGTGCGGGTGGGGGCTCCACCGGGGCGCCGGTCCTCCGTGCCGCTGTCCCGGTCGTCCGGCGGACCGTCGGCGTGTGCGGGGTCGTCCGGCGGCGTGTCCGAAGGTGTCCGGTCGTCCGGCGGACCGTCCGCGTGTGCGGGGTCGTCCCGCCCGTCCGCGTGTACCCGGTCGTCCGGCGACGCGGCCTGCAGACAGGCGTCGAACGCGACCTTCCAGGCCGCGGCGTGCAGCCCGGCCGAGTCGGTGATCACCCCGTCGGTGTCGAACACCACGGCAAGCAGGGGCCGCAGCACCGGCGGATACACGTCGCGCGGTTGGGCGGGGTCGGTACCGGCGGGTGGGGCGTGGCCGTGGTGAGCGGTGGGGTGCGACGGCCCCGGACCGTACTCGGCCGCGCCGCCGGTCGGGGACTCCGGCGCCGTGGCTCCTCCGGGCGCGGTGCCGTGCCACGTCCCGGAGTGGCGCGCTCGGAGGGTCTCACGGGGCTCAGTGGAAGGGTGCGCCGCGCCGGGGTGCTCCGGTGCGGCCCCGTGCCGCTCCTGGGGAGCCCTGCCGGGCCCGGCAGGTGTCGGGGCCATCGCCTCGTCCCTCCCTTCGCGGGGCTGCCCCTCCACTGTCGCCCGCGAGGACCGGTCACGCAGCGCAGCGGGCTCCCGCCCGCGGGCCGTACCGGTGGCTGAAGAGCGCCCGGCGCGGCGTGGGACCGGCCCTCCCGCCCGCGGCTCCCGCGGAAGGCGCCGGCCCGGTCGGTCCCGGCCCGGCTCCTCCACGGAAGACGGTCGTGGCATCGGACTGTGCTCCCGGCCACTCGCCCGCGACTCCCCCGACCGGCCCCGGCCCGGTCGGACCAGGGCCGGTCGCACCGGGCCCGGCTCCTCCGCGGCGACGGTGGCGTCATCGGGCCGTCCTCCCGCCCGCTCTTCCGCGGCTCCCCGCGGACGAGTCGGCCCCCGCCGGGCCCCGCGGCATCAGCGGCCGAGCCCGTCCAGGTAGTCCCGGACCACCTGGGTGCCATCAGCCGGGACCAGCAGGCCCACATGGTTGTCGGGGCGGATCAGCACCAGGCCGTCCCCGTCCGCTGCGTACGCGGACCGGGCGTGCCCTCCGTGGTCGTCCAGGCCCGGCACGTTCCCCCCGGGCCCTGCCTGCGGCCCGGCGTCCACCGCGCACACCCGTACCGTGTCGCCCCGTTCCGCGGCGATGTCCCGCAGGGCGGCCGTGCTGCCCGCGCCGAAGCCGAGCAGGGTGAAGTACGGTCCGGAGAAGACCTCGAAGAGGCGCCGGGGCGTACCGGTGGCGGTGTCCCGGCAGGGTGCGTCGGGCGCCCGGTCGCCGGGCCGCAGGCGGGTGTCCGCGCCGTCTCCGGCGGAGGCCTCCGACGAAACGTTCAGGGCGTCCGACGAAGTGTTCAGGGCATCCGCGGGCACATCGGGAGTTCCGGCCGGGGTTCCGGAGGTACCGGTGCGTCCGGACCGGTCCCGGCTGAGGGAGCTCCACCGGTAGCCCAGGCCCAGCGCGGACGTCTCCGGTGTGATCCCGGCTTCCAGCCCGCCGCCCGGCTTTCTGATCGCCTCCAGGACGGCGCGCATCCCCGCGGAGGTGACGTCCAGCGTCCAGGCGGCGACCGGCAGACGTTCCTCCTGGTAGGTGTCGAGGAGTCCGGGTCCCGTCCGGCCGGCCGTGACCAGGGCGAGCTTCCAGCCCAGGTTGTAAGCGTCCTGGATGCCGGTGTTCATGCCCAGTCCGCCGGCGATGGAGTGGACGTGCGCGGCGTCTCCGGCGAGGAAGACCCTGCCCACCCGGTACCGATCGACCATCCGTACGTTGACCCGGTAGGTCGACAGCAGGGTGGCCTCGGTCAGCCGGACGCCGGCGCCGGTGTGCCGGTCGCACAGCCGCTGGAAGCTCTCCAGCGACGGGGCGACGGGGTTCCCGTCGGCGTCGCGTTCGGGCGCGGCCTGGAACCACCAGCCGGACCGGGTACCGGGGATCGGACACATCATGACGGCGCCGTCCTCGTCGAACCACTGGTGCCAGCGGTCGCGCTCCGGCCCCTCGGCCACGACGTCGCCGCAGACCATCGACTGGTCCGGTGCGGTCTCCCCCTCCATTTGGACGCCGAGGAGCTTGCGGGTGGTGCTGTGGCCGCCGTCGCAGCCCACCAGGTAACGCGCCGCGATGCGGCTGCCGTCGGCGAGCTCCGCGGTCACCCCGGTGCCGTCCTGGGCGAGGCCGGTGAGTTCGGCGCCCGGTTCGACGCGCACGCCGTACTCCGCGAGCCGGTCCCGGAGGATCCGCTCCAGCTGCCACTGGGCCATGATCCGGCCCCGGTCGTAGGGGGCGCCGGGGGTGGGGCGGGAGTTCTCGAACGGATCGCTGTCGGCGATCCACCGGCCGTCGCGGTACTTGCGCATCGCCGGGGGTGCGGAGCCGGTGGCCAGCACGGCGTCGAGGACGCCGAGGTCCTCCAGGACCTCCAGGCTCCGGGGGTTGGGGCCTTTGGCGCGCGAGGTGCGGGCATGCCGCGGGGCCCGGTCGATGATGCGCAGCGCGACGCCGCGCCGGGCGAGGTCGCAGGCGAGGGTCAGGCCGGTGGGTCCTGCACCCACGATCAGCACGGTGGTCATGCGCAGCTCCTTGTCCCCGGTGTGTCGTACCGGTTGTCCCGGTGTGTCGTACCGGTGGGCGGGCCCGGTTCCGCTCGCCGGTGGGACCGGCGGCGTGCCCGGGGGTCGGTCCCGGCGGATCGCCGGTCGTGCCGGAGCCATGTCGCGCTCCGGCCCCCACAGCAAAACGCAACCAGGTAAAGAAAGCAACCCGGTAACGATCGATTCCCGGTCACGCAAGGTGCTACGGTGACGCCGTGAGCGAGCAGTCGGGCCTCCGGGCACGCAAGAAGGCGCGGACGCACCAGGCCATCTCGGACGCGGCGATCACGCTCTTCCTGGAGCGCGGGTACGACCGGGTGTCGGTGGCGGAGGTCGCGGCGGCGGCCGAGGTCTCCAAGCCGACCCTGTTCCGGTACTTCCCGACCAAGGAGGACTTGGTCCTCGACCGGATCGCCGACCATCAGGACGAGGCGGCACGAGTGGTGCGCGACCGCGCTCCCGGCCAGTCACCGCTGACCGCGCTGCACCGGCATCTGCACGAGCTGCTGCGGGCGCGCGATCCGGTCAGCGGCCTCAACGACCACCCTCAGGTGATGGCCTTTCACGCCATGCTGTACGCCACCCCGAGCCTGCTGGCCCGCATGGTGCGGTACGGCTCGCGCAACGAGGAGGCGCTTACCGGAGCCCTGAGCGAGGCCGTGTCCGCCGAACCGTCCGATCCGGCGCCACGGCTGGCCGCCACTCAGATCATCAGCGTGCTCCAGGTCCTGGCCCGGGAGAACTGGCGGAAGCTGTCGGAGGGACGGACGGCCGACGAGGTCCACCCGGAGGCCGTCGCGGACGCCGACCGCGCGTTCGGACTGCTCGGCGGGGGGCTGGCCGAGCGGTTCGACTGAGCGGGAGGCGCGCGGGCAGGTCCGGATCCACGGCGTCGGCACCTTCCCGTTCGCAGCTCCTCTCCGCGCCTCGCGGGAAAGCCCTCAGGTCTCCAGACCGATGTCGGTCGCCGAGAACAGCCTGCTCGCGTTGGCGTCGAGCAGGGCGAAGCCCTCCACGATCTGCGCCGCCACCCGCCAGTCGCCGCTCCGCGGGTCCCGGCGCAGCCTCCAGGCGTGGATGGCCTGCCCGGTGTACTCGTCGCTCCTGGCAGCCCCGGGTTCGCGGCCGCGGAGGAAGAAGCGGAGGCGGGTCCGGGCGTGCAGGGAGCCGCGCGGGCTCTCCCGGGCACCCAGGATCTGCAGGATTTCGTGGGATTCGTCGAAGAAGACCGACCGCGCCTCGAGGAAGTCGCGCAGGCCCGACTCCCCCTCCCACATCCGGCCGCCCGCGAAGCCGGTCTCGAAGTCCCCGGTGAGCACGGCGTCGTACATCTCCCGTACCGACGCGTGTGCCTGGAGAAGTTCGAAGTACCGCTCGACGGTGTCGAGGACGACGGCCTCCGGGGCGAGGGACACGGTCATCGAAGCACCCTTCGGAAGGCGGCCCGTCCCGCCGGAGCGCCCGCCTCACGCTGCGGGGAGCACCATGGGGATGACCGGCAGCACCATGCCCGCGTCGGTCGGCGCGGTGTGTGCCACCAGTTCGCCGGCCCGGGCCAGTTCGAGGAGGTCGGGCAGCTTGTAGGGTTCCGCGGCCGCGAGGTCGACCTGGTACCCGAGGTCGCCCAGGCTCGCCGCCGTCAGCCGGCTCAGCGGGTTTCCGGGGGTGGCGATGAACCCGGACATCAGCTCGTTGCGGAACACCGTCTCCCGCCAGTGGCCGTCGGCGGTTCCGGGGCCGCCGGTGTTCTCCACCGGAACCGGTGCCGGTGTACCGCCGAGGAGTTGCCCGTGCTCGTCCATGGCCCCGTCGCCGATGAAATTCGGATTGGCCGTCCGGGGATCCTTGAGGAGGCCCTTGCGCTCCCAGAGGGTGCCGATGCCCAACACATGCCCCATTTCATGGGTGATGACGTCGTTGAGCGTTTCCTCGGATTCCATCCGGGCCAGATCCGCGGTGTCGAACGACATGATGCCCTGCACCGGGAGAAGGGCCGTGGGATCCGCGCCCGGTGGCCGCAGATGTGTCGGACCGGCCTGCCCCAGAATCTTGCCGGTGCCGTCGATGGGAACGCCCTGAGCGAGGATCAGGATGTCGTCGATGACGTCGCCGCCGAGCACGACGGTCGGCAGATCCCCGACGATGACGCGGGCCCATCGGTCCGCGGCCTGGACGAATGCCTGCTCCTGGCCGCTGGTGAGCCCTCCGATGAAGCGCACCTCGATGGTGAACGGTGATGTCGTGGCAGCCAGTTCGCGTGCTCTGGAGAGCTCGGCGACTGCCTTGTAGGTGCGGTGCTGGCACATGGCTGCTCCTCAGCCGAGAACCGATGTATGGCCCCTGTTCGAGCATAGGAGAAACGGCTGCGCCATCGCTTGTTGAGCTGTCGAGAGTTGAGCTGTCGAGAATTGAAAGGGAAACAAATGCGGAAGGTATCGGTATCCATGACGGGGTTTCGATATTCATGACAGGGACTACGCCGTTCGGGTGAGCGGTACCTGTCGTTCGGGTCCACAATGGAAGGAGCGGCCGCACACCCCACCCCTCAGCACGTACAGATGTGAGACCAGGAGGCGGCTGTGATTACCGCGCAGCGCCCGGCGCAGGCACAATCCGACCATCTCTCCCGCGTCGAGGAGACCCGCCGCCGCTATGACGACCGCGCCACGGAGCGGGAGCGGAGCCGCGAGGTACTGGACCGCCGCGGCGTCCTCTACGCGGACACTCCGGAGCGGGTGAACAAACGTCTGGCGCGGCTGGGCGTGGACTGGTCACTGGCCAGCGCACTCGACCGGACTCCCGCTCGGGCCAGCGCGGGCAGCAGCCTGCCCCTGGAACCGGAGAGCTTCGGCGCCGACGTTCTCGGCCTGGAACGCCTCATGGGCCGGAACGATCTGATCGAGGTCCGGTTCCTGCAGGCCGGGTACCTGGCGGGGCGGTCGATCGGGCGGGTGACGGTCCGCGGACGCGAGGCCCACCACGGCACCGGCTTCATGGTGTCCCCGTCCCTGCTGATGACCAACAACCATGTGCTGCGCACCGCGGAGGAGGCGAGCCGCGGGATCATCGCCTTCAACTTCGAGGCAGGGGTGACCGGGCGGCCCCTCGCCCCGGTGGCCTTCGACCTGGAGCCGGAACGGTTCTTCGTCACCGACCGCGCCCTCGACTTCTCGCTGGTCGCGGTGGCCGGGCGCGGGCCGGACGGCGTTCCGCTCGACTCCTTCGGCCATCTGCGGCTGAGCGAGGCACAGGGCATGGTCATCCTGGGCGAGCTGGTCAACATCATCCAGCATCCCAACGGCGAGCCCAAGCAGCTGGCGCTGCGGGAGAACCAGGTCGTGGACCTGCTCGAGATGTTCGTGCACTACGACACCGACACGGCACCGGGTTCGTCGGGCTCGCCGGTCTTCAACGACCAGTGGGAGGTCGTCGCCCTGCACCACTCGGGCGTTCCGCGGACCGACGCCGCGGGGAACCTGCTCGCCGTCGACGGCACCCGCTGGAGCCCGGAGATGGGCGAACAGCGGCTGGCGTGGAAGGCGAACGAGGGCGTACGGATCAGCCGGGTGCTGGACGCGCTGCGGCAGTTCCCGTTGAGCACCCCCGCCGCCGAGCTGCGGGAGCAGGTGTTCGCGGCGGGCGGCGGACCGCTTCCGGACGAGGGCGCGCCCTCCCCGGTGACGGCATCCCCGGCCGCGGCGACTGCGTCCACGGCGCACGGCTCGAACGGGTCGGCCGGCAACGGGAAGGCCCCGCAGGCGCCTCAGGCGGCCGCCGCCGGTCCGGCCACCGGAGCGGCCCCGGGGATCGCCCCCGGCGCCGCGGGCGTCATGCAGTGGACGGTTCCGCTGCGGTTCAGCGTGGGCGTCGGCCCGACGGCCCCCGGGATCTCCGTCGCCCCCGGGCCCGTTCCACCGATGACCGCGGCGGCACCGGCCACCGGACCGTCCGCCGGTGCCACGCCCGCGGCTCCCCCGGTGGAGCCGGACGGGCACCGGCCCGCCGACCAGGACGTCCATGCCGCGCTGGTCAATCTGGAGGCCGGCCGGACCCGCCCGTACTACGAGGCCGAGGAGGACCGGGCCGCGCGCGAGGCGTACTACGCGGACATCCGGACCACCTCCGCCGCCGGGCTGCTCCGCGCCCTGGCCCGGCTGCTGGAGTCCACCCACGAGCGCCGGCCCGCGTACAAGCCGATGCGGATGGTCTACCCCTGGGTGGATCTCCACCCGGATCTGCACCTGCGCAGCATCTACTCCGGGAAGAGCTTCTCGCCGGAGGAGTTCATCCGGGCGGACGCCGCCGCGGAGGACGCCCGGATCGGGCGCTGGGAGGAGTTCCTGCGGCGCGAGAGCGCCCCGGATCCGTCCGCGCTCGGTGCCGAGCTCGACGCCCTGGAGGCGGCCCTGCCGTTCAACTGCGAGCACGTGGTCCCGCAGTCCTGGTTCGGCAAGGACGAGCCGATGCGCGGCGACCTGCACCATCTGTTCGCCTGCGAGTCGGGGTGCAACAGCTTCCGCGGCAACATCCCCTACTTCGACTTCCCCGACCGGGAGGAAGCCGTACGCAACGACTGCGGACGCCGGGAGACGAAGAAGTTCGAGCCGTCGGCGGGGAAGGGCACGGTGGCCCGGGCCACCCTCTACTTCCTGCTGCGCTACCCGAAGCTCATCGGCGACGCCGAGGGCGAGTTCCCGCAGGAGCGCCTGGACCTTCTGCTGTCCTGGCACGCCGAGGACCCGGTGAGCGACTACGAACGGCACCGCAATGCGGCGATCTTCGAGATCCAGGGCAACCGGAACCCGCTGATCGACAACCCGCGGTGGGCGGAGGAAATCGACTTCAGCGCCGCCTGGCCGTGAGGTGAGGGCCGCCGGGCCCAGCGGCGTTACAGGCGCCGCCGGGCCCGGCGGCGCCTGTGACGGAGCGGCCCGACCGACAGCCCGCGACGGAGTGGCCCGACCGGCGGCCCGCAAGGAGGCGGCGCCGCCGGTCATGGACACTCCGGGGGCTCGGGGCCCCCGAGGGTCGATGCCGCTTCAGCCGCGCGGTCCCACGAACAGGCTCTGCGCGCTCCGGCCGATGGGCCCGTTCTCGTCGTGCAGCGCCGCCTCGGCCAGACCGATGCCGGCCGCGTCCACGCTCGTCCGGGCGTCCACGCACACCCACTCCCCCACCGGGTGGCGGTGCAGATGGACGGTCAGGTCGGGGTTGACGAAGAGCTGCGACCGGAAGTCGAGGACGTTGCTGATGCCGTTGCCGGAGTCCGCCGCCATCAGGACCCGCTCCAGGCCCCCGGTCCGCTCGCCCGCGACCAGCGGCACCCGGGGCCGCATCCAGCAGGTGGCCGGGCCGTTCTCGACGAACTCCCCAGCGGCGAACCGGAATTCCATCGCCGTGTGGTAGCCGGTGTCCCAGGGGACCTCGAAGAACGTCCTGGTGCCGGCCTTCTCGGGGGCGGGCACCTGCGGCCCGGGAACCACGGCCGGTACGCAGTCCTCGGCCGTCCGGATCCGCACCGCGGTGGCGCGCATCACCGGGTCGCCGCCCTCGGGCGTGAGGGAGAGCTCCAGCAGTTCCACACTCCGGCCGGAGCGGGCCACCCGGACCTCCACGGCGAGTGGCGTGATCGGCACGGGGCGGATGATCTCGTAGCTGATGCGGACCAGCCGCATGTCCTCGCGCGCACCGGTCCGGCGCTCGGCCGCCCGGGCGAGGAGCGCGGCGGGCGGCCCCGCGTGCTGGGAGTCCGGGTCCCACGGCCCCCGGGTGCACTCCGTCGGCGCGTACCGGCCCTCGGAGAGCGGCTCGAAGAAGGCGTCCGGAGCGTCGGACGGTGCTGCCATGGCTCAAATCCTCCCCGCGTACGACCTGCCGGAGGAGGCGCCCTGCCCGCACCGGCCGCTGGCGACCCGCCAGGCTACCCATCAGTAGCAGAAGGTGCGAGGTCCGGACCAGCCGTCGGCCTGATCCACCCGTCGGCCCGGTCCGTCCATCGTCGCCCCGATCCACCGGCCGGCACGCCGCACCCCTTGCCGGGCGCGGGAGAGCGGTCGGCGGTCGGCGGTCGGCGGTCGGCGGTCGGCGGTGAACGCACACCGATCCTGGGGAATTCCGCGGCCGGCGCGGCGCGGACCTCTTCGCCACACAACAGGCAGCGGAATCCACGCAGGAACGCCCGACGCACAAGGAAAAGGCATCCGCCGCATCGCCGCACGCAATATCACATCCACGGAGCCTCCGCTCTTGACAGTTCGTATTACTACGAGGGCAACCCCAGAGGATCGCGAATGAAGTTCACCTGAATTCACACCGACTCCCGGACGGGAAGAAGGCGTCCGGCACACACTCATCCTTCAAGGAGCGTGAACGATCACGTTCCGACGGTCTAATAAGTTGCCCTGGCGCACCAAAGCCCCTGGTCGGACGGGATGTGGCCGCCGAGCTGGACAGAGACCGGAACGACAAAGGGAGGGACAGGCGGGAAGGGGAGCAGCCCGGCGCCGAATTCCTCACCCGGAGGTCCTGCGGAATTTTCCACCCTCCTCTGCCATTTCGGCTGCGAACGCGGTCTTCACCCTCCCAAGGTGGCGGAGTGCCGCGTTCCTCTTGATACGGTAATCCGGTCCCCGCGAGGGGCCGTTGCAATCCGGACACACCCCTGCCCATTGCGGGCCATGTGCTTCTTGGGTTCGCCATGCCGGCCCGCGCGGGAATCCCATCCCCCACCCCATGGAGTCATCTCGCATGACAGCACCACAGCCTGGCCCCTCCGCCGGTTCCCGTTCCCGTGGCGCCCACCGGCGCCGGGTCCGGATCGTGCCGATCGCCCTCGCCGTCGCGGCCGGAACCGTCGCCGGAACGATGGCCGTGCTGTCCTCGGACGACGGCGCGAACGCCTCCACCGAGTACGGCCGGCCCGACGACCGGTCCACCGCCCCGCGCACCACCGCCCCGGCGGACAGCGCGACCCCGACGGAGGAGCCCACCGCGGAGCCGTCCGCGACGAAGCAGCGCAGCCGCGCGGCCCGTTACGAGGCGGAGATACTCCGGCTCGTCAACAAGGCACGCAAGGAGCACGGCTGCGAGCCGCTGCACAATGACAAGCGGCTGGCGAAGGCCGCCCGGCTGCACAGCGAGGACATGAAGGCTCACAACTTCTACGCCCACACCGCCCCGGGCGGCGGCCCGGACCCGAAGGAGCGGATGGAGGCGCAAGGCTACGAGGACGCCCACGCGGAGAACATCGACGCCTGGGAGCGGACGCCCGAGGGCGCCTTCCGGGCCTGGATGGAGAGCCCCGGCCACCGGAAGAACATCCTCAGCTGCTCGTCCAAGGCGAGCGGGGTGGGCGTCGCGTTCGGCGGCAAGCTCCGGGCGTACTGGACGCAGGACTTCGGCTACAAGTAGGCGCGCCCGGCAGCCGCTTCCCCGGCTGCCCTGACGCCACGGGCGTACCACGGCCGTGTCGGCGGTACGCCCGTGGCAGTACGGTTCAGTCCTGCCGGGAGGCCCCGCGGTGCCCCGCCCGTCCTTCGGGCGGACAACGCGCGGCGTCAGGTGCGGACAACCCCGGGCTTTCCCAGCGCCGTGTGGCTACGCGCCGGAGGTCTTCCCCGCGCCCGGTTCACCACCCGGCCGGAGCACCTCCCGCAGGGCGTCGAGGACCGCCGGGTCCTCGATGGTCGACGGCACCGGCTCGTCCCGGCCCTCCGCGAGGGATCGCATGGACTTCCGCAGGATCTTGCCGGACCTGGTCTTCGGCAGCCCGGCGACCACGTCCACCTCCTTGAACGCCGCCACCGGTCCGATCTCGGAGCGCACCGCCGCGACCAGTTCGGCACGCAGTTCGTCCGGGTCGTACGCGGCGCCCGCCTTGAGCACCACCAGGCCGCGCGGCACCTGGCCCTTCAGGGAGTCCGCGACGCCGATCACCGCGCACTCGGCCACCGCGGGGTGGGCGGCCAGGACGGCTTCCATCGACCCGGTGGACAGCCGGTGGCCGGCCACGTTGATCACGTCGTCGGTCCGGCCCATGACGTAGAGGTAGCCGTCCTCGTCCCGGTATCCGCCGTCCCCGGTGAGGTAGTGGCCCTCGAAGCGTGACAGATAGGAGCGGATGTACCGGTCGTCGTCGCCCCAGAGCGTCGGCAGCGTCCCCGGCGGCAGCGGGAGCCGGATACAGATCGCCCCTTCGGTGCCGGGCGGCACCTCGGCGCCCTGCTCGTCCAGGATCCGTACGTCGTAGCCCGGCACCGGGACCGTCGGCGAGCCCGGCTTGACGGGCATCGGGTCCAGGCCCCGGAGGTTGGCGGCCACCGCCCAGCCGGTCTCCGTCTGCCACCAGTGGTCGATGACCGGCACACCGAGGATGTCCGCGGACCAGTGGTAGGTCTCGGGGTCGAGCCGTTCGCCGGCCAGGAAGAGGGTCCGGAAGCCGGACAGGTCGTGGCCGGCGAGCAGTTCGCCCCGCGGGTCGACCTTCTTGATGGCGCGGAGTGCGGTGGGGGCGGTGAAGAGTGCCTTCACCCCGTGCTGGGCGATCACCCGCCAGAACGCCGCGGCGTCCGGGGTGCCGACCGGCTTGCCCTCGTAGAGCACCGTGGTCGCGCCGACCAGCAGGGGTGCGTAGACGATGTAGGAGTGGCCGACGACCCAGCCGACGTCGGAGGCCGTCCACCACACGTCGCCGGGGCCGATGTCGTAGACGTTCGCCATCGACCAGGCCAGGGCGACGGCGTGGCCGCCGTTGTCCCGCACCACGCCCTTGGGCCGTCCGGTGGTCCCCGAGGTGTAGAGGATGTAGAGCGGGTCGGTGGCGTCGACCGGGACGCAGGGCGCGGGCTCGGCGGCGGCCATCGCCTCGTCCCAGTCGAGATCGCCGTCGACCGGCTCGGCGCGCAGCTGCTCGCGCTGGAGAAGGATGACGCGGTCGGGCCGGTGGCCGGCGAGCCGCAGCGCCTCGTCGACCATGGGCCGGTACGCCACGACCCGGCCGGGCTCGATCCCGCAGGAGGCGGTGACCAGCACCTTCGGCCGGGCGTCGTCCACCCGGGCGGCCAGCTCCCGGGGAGCGAAGCCGCCGAAGACGACGGAGTGCACAGCGCCGAGCCGCGCGCAGGCGAGCATCGCGACGGCCGCCTCCGGCACCATCGGCAGATAGATGACCACCCGGTCGCCGGCTCCGACGCCCTGCGCGCGGAGCACCCCGGCGAACCGGGCCACCAGGTCGCGCAGCTCGGTGTAGGTGTACGAGCGCTGTTCCCCGGTGTACGCCGAGTCGTGGATCAGGGCGGTGCGGTCGCCGTGGCCGGCCTCGACGTGCCGGTCGAGGGCGTTGTGGCAGGTGTTCAGGCGTCCGTCGGGGAACCAGCGGTACAAGGGGGCCTGTTCGCTGTCCAGCGCACGGGCGGGTACCCGCTCCCAGTCGATCGCCTCCGCCGCTCCCAGCCAGAACCCCTCGGGGTCGGTCAGACTGCTGCGGTAAGTGTCCTGGTACTTCGCCACGTTGCTGCTCCTGGTCGCTCGGCTGTGAACAGTCTCGCTCATGCGTCGCTCGTTCGTCCGAACCGAATCGGGGGTCCGGGGCGGGGCGGCCGCGTCGGCCGCATAGGCTGACACCGCCGTGGGGGCAGGGGGGCGACCGGGTGGTCGCATCCGGACAGTGGGGGGAATGTGCAGGTCGGAATGGGGATCACTGCGGGTGACGGTGGTCGGGCATGAGCAAGCATCGGCGTAAGCAGCCGTCCACCGGGCTGCGCGGGGAAGCGGTACGCCGGCTGCGGAGCGGCGTCACCGCGGTCGACGACAGGTTCCCGGCGGTCGCCCGGCTGGCCCGGCGGATGCGCTGGGAGTATCCGCGGCCGGGCCGGAAGGGCTTCCGCCGCTGGGTGCCGTCGTGGCGGCAGGTGCTGGCGGTGGTGGGGACGAGCACCGGCGCGCTGACGCTGTTCATCGGCTACGCGTACTCGCAGGCGCGCATACCGGAGAACCTCAACTCGTTCGCCACCCAGCAGGACAACATCTACTACTGGGCCGACGGCACCAAGATGGCCCGGACCGGCTGGGTCAGCCGCCAGGAGATGCCGCTGGAGAAGGTGCCGGAGGACGTCCAGTGGGCGGTGCTGGCCGCCGAGAACAAGACGTTCTACACCGACTCCGGGGTCTCCCCCTCGGGCATCATGCGCGCCGTGCTGCGGATGGGCACCGGGGGCAACACCCAGGGCGGCTCCACCATCACCCAGCAGTACGTGAAGAACGTCTATCTGGACCAGGACCAGAACTTCTCCCGCAAGCTCAACGAGATGCTCATCGCCATCAAGCTGGACCAGAGGATGAGCAAGAAGGACATCCTGGAGGGCTACCTCAACACCAGCTGGTTCGGCCGCGGCACCTACGGCCTGCAGCGCGCCGCCCAGGCGTACTACGGCAAGGAGGTCTCCGAGCTCAACGCGAGCGAGGGCGCCTTCCTTGCCTCGCTGCTCAAGGGCGCCGCGCTGTACGACCCGGCGATCAGCAAGGCGAACCACCGGCGGGCCGAGGAGCGGTGGAGCTGGGTGCTCGACCGGATGGTCGACATCGGCAAGCTGTCCGCCGCGGAGCGGGCCGAGTACACCACCTTCCCGGAGCCCCGGGCACGGCCGCGGGCCACCGACTCCAGTGGTCAGAGCGGCTATCTCATCGAGATGGCCAAGGCGTACGTCAGCAAGAACACCACGGTCTCGGACGCCGAGTTCGACCTGGGCGGCTACCAGATCTACACGACCTTCGAGAAGCCGCGGGTGGACGCACTGACCACGGCGGTGAAGAAGGTGCGGAAGAAGCTCGACCCGGACCGCCGGTCCGTCGACGAGCACGTCCGGGTGGGCGCCGCCTCGGTCGCCCCCGACGGCCGGATCCTGGCTGTGCACGGCGGGCCGGACTACCTCAAGCAGGGGCTCAACGACGCCAACGCGGTGACCGTGCCGGCAGGCACGTCGTTCACGCCGTTCGTGTACGCGGCGGCCCTGGAGGACGGTGTCCGCCGCGAGCGGGAGGGCAGCAGGACGCCGGTCTCCCCGGAGACCGTCTACGACGGCGACGACAAGATCTCCGTCCGCACCCCCGAGGGCCCCTACTGGGACCGCAGCGGGAAGATCGTCAAGGGCCGCAACGAGGGGGAACGGTCCTGGGGCCGGATCCCGCTGCGCAAGGCGATGGTGCATTCGGTCAACACCCCGCTCATCCAGCTCGGCATGGACGTCGGTCTGGACCGGGTGCGCCGGACCGCGACCGCGGCGGGGCTGCTGCCGGGCAGTTTCGGCCCGCAGGTGCCGGCCTTCTCGCTCGGCAACTCCACGCCCAGCGCGATCCGGATGGCCAGTGCGTACGGGACGTTCGCGTCGAACGGCCGGCACACCGAGCCGTACTCGGTGCGGCGGGTCACCCGCAACGGCGACACCGTGCCGATGCCCCGGCCGCGGGCCAGGCGGGTGCTGGACAGCGGGGTGGCAGGGCAGGTCACCGACGCGCTGCGGGGCGCGGTGCAGGAGGGCACGGCGCAGCGGGCCAAGGCGCTCGGGCCGGAGATGGCGGGCAAGACCGGGACCTCCGAGGAGAACAACTCCGCCTGGTTCGTGGGGTACGACAGCAAGGTGTCGACGGCGGTGTCGGTGTTCCGGCTGGAGCCCCGGACGCTGCAGCTGCTGCCGCTGGACGGCCTGGGAGGCGCGCCGAAGGACACCGCCGGCAGCGGCTATCCGGCCGAGATCTGGACCGACTACATGAAGGCGTCGGCCCGGCGGCAGGCGGCTGCCCGGTCCTGACCGCTCACGCCTGCTGCCGCGCGGCCCGTTCGGGGCGGCGCGGCAGCAGGTTCCGGGCCCGGGGTCGGCCGCGGCCGGCGGGATCCGGCGGCCACGGCCCGGCGCCCGTTCGGCGACCGCGGCCAGGCGTTCGTCGGGTGGCGTCCGTCGGGGTGGCGTCCGTCCGAGGCCGGCGGACGGACGCCGTCCGGGTCAGCGGGCGAACCGCTTCCAGTCCGGTTCCTGGGCCGGGTCCAGGGCGCGCAGCTGGTCCAGGACCTTGGGGTCCTGGGCGTCCAGCCAGTCCGCGAGCTGGCGGAAGGACACGCACCGCACACCGTCGCGGTTGCACACCTCCTTCATCACGTCCTCGACGGCCCGCATGTAGATGCCGCCGTTCCAGTCCTCGAAGTGGTTGCCGATGAACAGCGGCGCACGGCTGCCGTGGTAGACCCGCTCGAACCCGTTCAGATAGCCCTGCCGGGTCTCCCTCTCCCACTGGTCGTACTTGGCCGGGTCGCCCTCGGTGCTGTCGCCGGACTGGTTGAAGAGGAAGTTGAAGTCCATGGACAGCACCTGGACTTCCTTGTCCGGGTACGGCAGCAGCTGGAGCGGGAAGTTCCAGATCCCGTCGGTCTTGGAGGGCCATATCTGGAAGTCGCCGGAGGAGCTGGCGTCGTACCGCCAGCCGAACGAGCGGGCCGCCTCGAGCAGGTTCTTCTGGCCCTCCAGGCACGGGGCCCGGCCGCCGGCGAGCTCCTCCTCGAAGTCGAAGGGCAGCGGCGGGAGGTCCTTGAAGCCGGTGTTCGTCTTCCAGTTCTCCACGAACGAGTAGGACTGGCGGATCTCGCTCTTCCACTCGGCGGGGGTCCAGTCACCGCCGCCCTTGGGGCCGCAGAAGTGCCCGTTGAAGTGGGTGCCGATCTCGTTGCCGTCCCGCCAGGCCCCGCCCACCTGGTCCAGGGTGGTCCTGATGTGGTCGTCGGTGGCGAACGAGATGGCCGCGGAGCCGGGGTCGTGCCGGGGCGGCCGGTACAGCGTCCGCTGCGACTTCGGCAGCAGATACATGCTGGTGAGGAAGAACGTCATGCTGGCGTTGTTCTCCTTGGCCACCTCACGGAAGTGGGAGAACAGCCGGTCCTCACCCTGCAGGGCGCCGTCCCAGGAGAAGACGACGAACTGCGGCGGTTTCTGTCCTGGTTTCAGGCGCTTCGGCTTCGGCTGGCGCGGCTGCGGGCCGGTGTACGAGGTCGAGCCGTCGCCCAGGACCTTCACCTTCCCGTCCCACTCCCGGGCCCGCCTCTGCTTCGCGTGCTGCGATCCGGCCTTCCGCCGGGCCTCCGCCCCGCCGTGCGCGGGAGCACGGGAAGCGGAGCCCGCCACGGGCTCGGAGTTGTCATCCGACGGGCTGTCAGCCCCGGAGGACGCCATGACCAGCGCAAGCGCGACCACGCCCCCCGCCATGGCCACAGCCACCGGGCGGTGGGCAATCCTGACCTTCAAACTCGTTCCCCCCCAGGGACACGCACAGACTTACTGCCCCCAGTATCACAGTCGGATTATCGTCACCGCTTGTGTCCCTCTCCGTCCGGATCGATTCTGCTAGTAACGAACCCGGCCTGAGCTGGTGCCATGAGTGCATGGAACGCGGCCGAAGGCATCGATTTCCGCGGCCCCTCGATGTCACGAGGGCGGCCACGGCAGTGCTGGACGGCCAGGACGTCGTCATCGGGTGGAGCCCCGCGGCCGACGAACTGCTCGGCTACCCGCCCCATGAGATCCTCGGACAGCCGCTCGACACCGTGCCGGTGGGACGGCTGGCGCTGGTACCGGCACCCGGCGCTTCAGGGGCGCTGGTCGCTGAAGACGGTGACCGGGCGTTGCAGCCGCTCCCCGTCCACGACGAGGTCGACGGCCTCGTTGTAGAAGCACACCAGATCCCGGACCGCTCCCGCGGCGACCACGGGCTCCGGATAGGTCCAGGCCACATCGGTCAGCCCGGGGCCGCCGCGGGACCAGGACCAGTACCGTGCGATGCCCTTGTACGGGCAGCGGGTGCGGTGGTCGGTGGGCGTGAGCAGGTCGAAGCGGACATCCTCGCGCGGAATGTAGTAGCGGACCGGGAGGCCGGTCTCGAAGAGGAGCACCGGCCGGTGGGTCTCGGCGACGGGGACCCCGTCGATCTCCACCCGGACGTGGCGGCTGCTGGGCAGCGGGTCGACCCGGGCGTGCGGGTCCCGGGGGTGGACGAAGATCTCCTCGTCCTCCTCGTACCAGTGGTCCAGGACCTCGCGGCCGAACCACTCGAAGGAGATGTGCCCGGCCAGCTCCTCCCCGGGGAAGGTCCAGGCGGCGTTCTCGGTCACCGCGCCGTCGAGGTGGAGGTCGTAGAAGAGCGTCGCCCCGCAGTGGGCACCGGTGTCGGGCCGCCGGGCGTCGCGCAGCAGGTCGGTGCGGACCTCGCTCCCGGGGAAGGTGTAGCACGGCACCGGAAGGTCCGGTTGCCAGACCAGGACGGGATGGCGGCTGTCGACGACCGTGGTCCCGCCCTTGGTACCGCGCACCCAGCGCTCACTGGGCTCCCAGTGGAGCGGGCCGCTCTTCCGGATGGTGTCCGTTCGGATGGTCATGTCCGTCACCTCGGCCGGTGGGCGGAGTCGGCCCGGCGGCCCGCGGTGGCGGCCGGTGCGGTGCCGTTCGCCTCGTACAGCCGACGATAGTGGCCGGGGCGGGGGCCGTCCTGCCGCAGGGCCGTCCCGCGGCGACGGCCGCGCGGCCTCGGCGCGCACGCCGTCCGCATCCGGGAGCCACGGCTCGCGCGGGGAGCCGCGCCCGGGCCGCCGGGAGGCGTCACGCGCCCGGCCGTGCCGAGCTGGGCCTCGGACCCCGGCCCCCGGCCCCCGGGCGGACGCCACCCCGGCGACGGGACCTCTCGCGCCGCGGCCCCGCTACGGGGCCGGGCTCACGCCGGCAGGCCGGCCTTCCGCAGCCGCGCCGCGACCGCGTCCCAGTCCGGGTCGACGGGGTCGGTGGCAGCCTCGCCCACGCCGCGGTCCTTGAATCCGCTGGAGGTGGAGACGCACACCACCGGGCCGCTCCGGTCGCCCAGGCCGCGCAGCCCGGCGAGACCGGCCGCGGCGGACAGCTCCGGCCACAGCCCGGACCGGGACAGCTCGGCCTGGGCGGCGGCCAGGGCCGCGTCGTCGACCAGCAGCGCGTCGCCGCCGCTCTCCCGGACGGCCATGGTGCCGCGGACGCCGCCGACGGTGCAGTCGATCGCGTAGGCGCCGGTCGGGCCGGACGGGACGGTGAGGGCGGGGCGGCCCGCACGGAGGGCGGCGTGCAGCGGTCCCCCGGCGGCGGGCTCGCAGCTGTACACCCGCGGGGTCCGGTCGGCCAGGCCGAGCCGCACCAGCTCCGCGAAGCCCTTCCAGATGCCGAACAGCAGCTCGCCGTACCCGGTCGGCACGAACACGGCTTGCGGTACGCCGAGTTCGGTGAAGATCTCGTAGGCGACGCTCTTGTAGCCCTCGGGGCCGAAGGCGTGTCCGGTGTGGGACTGCGGTGTCAGGTTGCTGACCGGGTGGAAGCCGAGCCGGTCGACGATCCGCCGCAGCAGCGGCCAGCGGGCCTCCGTCGGCACGGGCAGCACGACGGCGCCGTAGGCCTGCAGGAAGGAGCGCACCGCCGGGGGCGCGTCCGCGGAGCACAGCACCACACAGCGGAGACCGGCGCGGGCCGCGTAGGCCGCCGCGGACGCGCCGTGGTTGCCGGAGGAGGCCACCACGATGCCCTCGGCGCCGCTCCCGACCGCGGCGCTCGCGGTGCAGCGGTTCAGCCGGTCCTTGTGGCTCCAGGTGGGATTGCGCGACTCGTCCTTGATGTAGACGCCGTCGCCCAGATCCACCAGCGGGGTGCCGCCCTCGGCGAGGCCGGGCGCGGCCAGCGGCGGCAGCAGCGGCGCCCAGCGTTCCAGACCGCCGCCCGCGGGGACGCCACTCGCGGCCGCGCGGTCGAAGAGGTTCCGCGGCACCCGGCCGTAGGCGTAGTCCACCTCGACCGGGTGGGCGACCTCGTCGGTGCTGGTCCGCGGGCAGCCGCTGGTCATCGGCGGCCACAGCGGGTAGCTGACGGACGGATCTCCCAGTGAGCGCTGACCGGTGGCCAGCGAATCCCCCAAATTCATGATCGTGCAGTGTAGTTCGTACGACCGACGCCTCGCGGACCGCTCCGCTCCGCGGTGGACGAGGCTCCGCTGGCAGAGCCGTCCGGATGGGACTCGGAGGGCTCCGGCGGGACGGCGGACGGAGGCCGGCCCTCCGGCCGAGCTGTCCCCGGGACCGCCTTCCTGGGTAGGGTCCGCCGGAGCCGGACCATGCCCTGCCCGGCCGAAGGAGCACGAGGAGCACAGCGCATGTCGATGATCCGCACCCTACGGAAGGCCGTGCGCCTTCCCGCAGCCCGGCGGAAGGTGGACCTGAGCCACCCGGTCCGCTCGCCGCTCGGCAGTGCGGTCGTGAACTGTGTGGTGTACCTGGACGGGGTACGGCAGGTGGGCGACTGCCCGGCCGAGGAGGCGGTCGAGCGGGTACGCAAGGCCGGGAACGGCTTCGTCTGGCTGGGCCTGCACGAACCCACCGAGGAGCAGTTCGCCGGGATCGCCGAGCTCTTCGGGCTGCACCCGCTGGCCGTCGAGGACGCGGTCCACGCCCATCAGCGGCCCAAGGTGGTGCACTACGACGACACGCTGTTCGCCGTCTTCAAGACCCTCTGTTACGTCGACCACGCCGAGCTGACCGCGACCAGCGAGGTGGTGGAGACCGGCGAGATCATGGTGTTCACCGGCCCCGACTTCGTCGTCACCGTCCGGCACGGCCGCCACGGCTCGCTCGGGCCGCTCCGCGAGGGGCTGGAGGCCGCGCCCGACCAGCTCTCCAAGGGCCCCTCGGCGGTGCTGCACGCCATAGCCGACCATGTGGTCGACGACTACCTCGAAGTGACCGCCGCCGTCCAGGACGACATCGACACGGTGGAGACCGAGGTGTTCTCCGCGGACCGCACCAGCGGGACCGACGCGGGGCGGATCTATCAGCTCAAGCGGGAACTGCTGGAGATCAAGCGGGCGGTGGCCCCGCTGGGACGCCCGTTGGAGAGCCTGTCCACCCGGCCGGGGCCGTTGGTCGACCCGGACATCCAGACCTACTTCCGGGACGTCAGCGACCACTTGGCCCGGGTCACCGAGCAGATCTCGTCCTTCGACGACCTGCTCAACTCGATCCTGCAGGCCCATCTGGCCCAGGTGACGGTGGCGCAGAACGAGGACATGCGCAAGATCACGTCCTGGGCCGCGATCATCGCGGTGCCCACCATGGTGTGTGGCGTCTACGGCATGAACTTCGTCTACATGCCGGAGAAGCACTGGACGTTCGGCTATCCGCTGGCGCTGGCGGTCATCGCGGTCGCCTGCTTCGCCATGCACCGCGGGTTCCGCCGCAACGGCTGGCTCTGACCGCCGGCCGGACGAGTGCGGCGGCGCAGAGCAGGCATCCGAGGAGCGCCCAGGCCGGTGCCGTGCTGGCGGCCACCGGGTCCGTGGCCGGGCCGGACGGCAGGCCGAGCCCGGCGGTCAATGTGACGGCGCTCTTCGTCACCCCGGAGGCCGCTCCCGCCCGTTCCGGCGGGACGAGGGCCTGCGTGGCCGTCAAGGTCAGGGCGTTGGCGACCCCGAGTGCCGCGCCGCAGACCGTGGCGACGACGAGGAGGCCCGGCAGCGCACCGGCCGGGCGCAGCAGGACCAGGGCGGCGGCAGCGGTGGCCAGGCACGCGGCCATCGCCGCGACGGCCCGCGCCGGAGGGATCCGCCCGGCGACCGGGCCCGCGAGGGCCATGGCCGCGGACGGCGCCAGGAACGCCGCTCCGGCGGCCGTCGGAGACAGCCCCTGGACCTCCTGCAGGAGCTGGGGCACCACGAGCAGGAAGGCGCAGGTCGCGGTGTTGCCGGCGGCACCCGCCACGGTGAGCACCAGGTAGGACCGGTTCCGGAACAGCGCGGGGTCCACCCACGGGCGGGCGGCGGTGCGCACCAGGACGACCGACAGGGTGACGGCCACGGCCAGCAGAGCGACGGCCTCACAGGACGCCCAGCCCCGGACCCGTCCGCGGTCGAGGGCTCCGGCAAGCGCCGCCACCGCGGCCGTACCGGCGACCGGGCTCAGCCGGTCCACCGGGCGGCGGCGGGCGGCCCGGGACAGTCCGGGGCCGCGGGACTCCGGCAGAGCGCGGGGCTTTGGCAGGCCTCGGGACTCCGGCAGGCCGCGGGACTCCGACAGGCCTCGGGATTCCGGCAGACCGCCGGACTCCGACAGGTCTCCGGACTCGGGCAGGCCGCGGGCGAGCAGCGCCGCGGCAGCCGCGGGCAGGACGGCAGCCCAGAACACCGCCCGCCAGGACAGCGCTTCGGTGAGCACCCCGCCGACCGCCGGGCCGCAGGCCGTGGCGACGCCCGCGATGCCCAGCGCCCCTCCCGTGGCGCGTGGCCGGAGCCGCGGCGGATGGACGGCGGTCAGCAGCGCCAGGCCCGCCGTCATCAGCAGCGCCGCGCCCGCGCCCTGCAACACCCGGGCCGTGATCAGCGCCGCCGGGGACGGGGCGAGCCCGCCGCCGGCCGACGCGGCCGCGAAGAGCGTCAGCCCGGCCACCAGCATCCGCCGCCGGCCGAACCGGTCCGCCAGTCCGCCCGCGCCGGGCATCAGCGCACCGGCCGCCAGCAGATACGCGCCGACCACCCAGGACAGCCCGTCGCCCCGGATGCCGAAGTCCCGGCCGATCCGGGGCAGGGCCGGATTGAGCGCGAACGCGTCCAGCTGGACGGCGAACACCCCCAGGGCCACCGCGGCGAACGCCCGCCGCCGCAGCGCACGACTGCTCGGCACCGTCATCGGTCACACCTCTCCTGCCGCCCGGGGGCGGCACGTCACGGACGGCGCGCCCGCGCGTCGGCGGGGCACCGCAAGGAACCGTGCGGAGGGGAGGGTGCGCACCTCGGAACGCCCCCGGAAGGCGGGAGCGAGGTGCCGTGACGGAGGAGACGGCCATCGGGCGGACCGGAGCGGCCGGGAGAGGAGGAGACCGGCGGAGGGACGGCACGCCGGAACACCGCAAACGCGGGCGTCGGGACGGCTGTTGCGACCGGCCGCCGCAGTGGCGGAGCCGGTCCGGCTCGTCCGGGTCGGGCCCGGAAGGTCACCCTCTCATGGACGCGGAACGCCGCGCGAGGAGACCGGGGAGGCCAGGGGCGGGCCGGGAACCGAACAGCCCAGGCCTGCCGGATGGGGCCGGGAGTCGTGTGGGGTGGACGGGAGCCGGGGCCGCGCGCTCACCACAAGTCGTCGGCGACGTCCATGATTTCTACGAGCAGTTGGAGCCCTTCCGCCGGGAGCCGGCCGCGGTGGCGTTCGAGGTTCGGCTCCGGGAGGTGCTGCCCCGGCAGATCAGCGGATCGCCTCGTCCATGAGCACGTAGAGCAGCCCGACGAGGGAGCCACTGCTGACGATCTCGCGGCGGTCGATCATGCCCCGCACGTCGGCCAACGGGATCCACTCGATCCGGTCCGACTCGTTCTTCTCGGTCGGCGGGCCTTCGTACGTCGCGCCGTCGGCGCGGAAGAGGTGGTGCTGGGAGTCGGTGATGCCGTTGGCCGGCTCGGCGTAGATCAGCGGCTTGAGGGGACCGGGACGCCAGCCGGTCTCCTCCAGAACCTCACGGGCAGCCGCGTCGGCCGGCGTCTCGCCTTCCTCGACCAGGCCCATGGGCAGCTCCCACGCCCAGGCGTTCGTGATGAAGCGGTGCCGCCACATCATCAGAACCTCATGCCGCTCGTTGACCACGGCGGCCACGGCCAGGTGCCGGAGCTTGACGACGTGGTGCTCCCAGCGGTTCCCGTCCGGCGTCTCCACATCGGTGAGCCACAGGTTCACCCAGCTGTTCTCGTAGATCGGACGTTCCCCGTGGATCTTCCACTGCATCGCCGCGGCCCCTCTCGATCGGCCTCCAGCATCGCAGAACGAACCTCGCTGCCAGCAGCGTTCGGCGACTTGGCTCCAGGGCACCGCTCCACCTCGCGGAGCGCCAGGGCATGACACTGAATCAGGGGTCCTTGCAGGAAGGATCCCTACGGATCAGTCCCGCCGCAGCAGCTCCGTCATCACGTCCCGCAGGGTCCGGTCCGGCTCCGGGACGGGGCCCGTCGCGCGCCAGGCGACGAAGCCGTCCGGCCGGACCAGGACCGCGCCGCCCGGTGTGACGCCGTGCGGCTCCGCCCAGTCGGCGCCGTCCTCGGTGGCCAGGTCGCCGGCCTGGGTGCTGCCGATGCGGTGCGACTCCAGGGGCACGCCCAGTTCGTCGGCGACCCGCTTGGCGGCGGAGTGCCACGCGGTGCTCTCGACGCCGCTGAGCAGCACGAACGACCGCTCGTAGAGGTCCAGGGTGGAGAGCCGGGTACCGAAGCGCTGCAGCCACAGGTGCGGGGCGCGGGTGCCCGGGTCGCCCGTCAGCTGCATCCGGTCGGGGACGACGGGCAGGTCGGGGTCGACGCCGAGGACGGCGCCCCGGGGGTAGCGGTAGCCCAGGGCCACGGTCAGCACGCCGCTCTGCCGGCCGCCGCCCGCGCCGGGCGCGGCGGCGTAGCCGGGGTGGCTGTGCTCGGCGGAGCGGGCCGAGGCGCGGGCGCTCGTGGCGCGGGCCACCGGCTGCCGCTCCTCGCCGTAGGTGTCGAGCAGCCCGGGGCCGGCCCAGCCGCCCAGGACGGCGGCGAGCTTCCAGGCGAGGTTGTGGGCGTCCTGGATGCCGGTGTTCGAGCCGAACGCGCCGGTCGGGGACATCTCGTGGGCGGAGTCCCCGGCGAGGAACACCCGCCCCGAGTGGTAGCGCTCGGCGACCCGTTCCGCGGCGTGCCAGGGGGCCTTGCCGGTGATCTCGACCTCCAGGTCGGGCACGCCGGTGGCGGTGCGGATGTGGGCCACGCACCGCTCGTCGGTGAAATCCTCCAGGGGCTCCCCGTCCTCGGGGTGCCAGGGCGCGTGGAAGACCCAGTGCTCCCGGTTGTCGACCGGGAGCAGGGCGCCGTCGGCCTCGGGGTTGGTCAGGTAGCAGGCGATGAAGAGGCGGTCGCCCACCACCTCGGCGAGCCGGGGCGCGCGGAAGGTGATGCTCACGTTGTGGAACAGGTCGCCGTGGCCGGTCTGTCCGATGCCGAGGTGTTCCCTGGCGGGGCTGCGGGGTCCGTCGGCGGCGACGAGGTAGTCGGCGTGGACGGTGCGCTCCTCGCCGGTCTCCCGGTTGCGCAGCACGGCCCGCACCCCGTCCGCGTCCTGCTCGAAGGAGCGGAGTTCGGTGCCGAAGCGCAGCTCGCCGCCGGTCGCCCCGGCGTGCCGGACGAGCACCGGCTCCAGGTCGTTCTGGCTGCACAGGCACCAGCCGCTCGGGCTGAAGCGGGCCAGGGCGCCGCCCGGGTCGATCTCCTTGAACAGCCACTCCTGGTCGTCGCCGGTGAGCGATCCGGCCTGCAGGATGCCGTGGTTGCCGGCCAGGACGGACGCGGCGTCGCGGATCGCCTGCTCCGCGCCGGCCGTGCGGAACAGTTCCATCGTGCGGACGTTGTTCCCGCGTCCGCGGGGGTGGTGGGAGGTTCCGGCGTGCTTCTCGACCAGCAGGTGCGGTACGCCCAGCCGTCCCAGGAACAGGGAGGCGGACAGACCCACCAGGGAGCCGCCCACGATGAGCACGGGCACCCGGTCGTCGATCTTCGCGTTCTTCATCTGCACCAGCTCCTGCCGACCTGCACCAACCCTCGGCGCCCGAACGGGGTACACATCTGTCCATGCCCGACGAGCGAAGCTCCGTTCGGGCTTTCACTCGTATGGCTCACACATCTCGCGCCATCCGTGGGACCGGCTGACGATCGATTGCGGGCACCGAGACCGGCCGCATCGCGCCGGCGTCCCCGGGTGCGACGACGCTCCCGGGACACTGCCCGGCCATGGGGCGGGTACCGACGACCAGGCGCAGCGCCCGGTCGCACACCCGCATCCCTCCCACGGCACGTGACCGCAGAACCTCAGGGGCTGAAACCCGGCGCGAAGGAGATGTGGAATATGACAACGCTGTCAGAGAAGGTGTCGGAGAAGGTCTCGCAGTCCGCCTTCGACGGCTCCCGACTTCGGGTGATTCTGCTGCTGGACATCCACGACGGCGCCCAGCAGCGCTTTCTCGAGGCCTACGAGCACCTTCGCAGCCGGGTGGCCTCCGTCCCGGGCCACATCAGCGACCAGCTCTGCCAGTCCATCGAGAACCCCTCGCAGTGGCTCATCACCAGCGAGTGGGAGAGCGCCCCGCCGTTCCTGGCCTGGGTGAACAGCGAGGCGCACGTCGAGATGGTGCAGCCGCTGCACAGCTGCGTGCGCGACACGCGCTCCCTGCGGTTCAGCATCCTGCGCGAGACGCCGGGGATAGGAGTGCACACCCCCGAATCGTCGCGGAGCAGGCTCCAGTCCACTCCGCGGATCGGCGACGGGGTGGTCCGGCACGCCCTCACCTTCACCGTGAAACCCGGGAGCGAGAGCAAGGTCGCCGAGATCCTGTCCGGCTACCGCTCCCCCGCGGCCCGGGTGGACGACACCACGAGCCTGCGGCGTACCTCGCTGTTCCTGCACGGCAACCGGGTCGTCCGGGCCGTCGAGGTGCAGGGCGACCTGATCGCGGCGCTGCGCCATGTGGCGCAGCAGCCCGAGGTCCGGGCCGTCGAAGAGGCGATCAACCCGTACCTCGAACAGGACCGGGACCTGGCCGACCCGGATTCCGCGCGGGTCTTCTTCACCCGGGCCGCCCTGCCGGCGGTGCACCGGGTGGCCTCCGGCACCGCCGAGGCGGCCGACGTCGAGCGGCACGCCCTGCTCTACCCGGTCAAGCCCGGCTGCGGCATGGCGGTGGCCCGGCTGCTCGCCCTCCAGGAGGAGCAGGGGGCGCACGACCCGGAGAACCCCATCGTGGGCAGCACCATCTTCCAGCGCGACGACATCGTCGTCCGGATGGTCGACCTGCGCGGTCCGGTGGAGCATGCGCCGGTCCCGGTGGTCGGGGTCACCGGCAAGCGCACGGCGGCGGTGCTCACCCGGCTGCTGGACCTCCCGGAGGGCCACACCCTGACGGACCACCGGGGACTGCTGAGCTTCCTCGCGCACGCCGACATGTCCCCCCTCACCGACCGCCGCGCCACCGACTCCTGACCGCAGAGCGGCACCGCCGGTCCCGTCCGGCGCGGCCTGGCACATCCCCGTCGTCGCAACGCCACCTGGAGGTAGGCATCATGACCACGCACGCACCCCGCATCGTGGATCTCTCCGAGACCCAGCCCAACCGCCGGCGCGGCGGAGACCTGCGCGCCATGCTCACCCCCACCGCGGTAGGCGCCACGAGCGGCTTCATGGGCCTGGCCATCGTGCAGCCCGGCGAGCGCATCGGGGAGCACTACCACCCGTACTCCGAGGAGTTCGTGTACGTGGTGGCGGGGACGCTCGAGGTGGACCTCGACGGGGAACCGCATCCGCTCCGGCCCGACCAGGGTCTGATGATCCCGCAGCACATGCGGCACCGGTTCCGCAATGTCGGGAGGACCGAGGCCCGGATGGTCTTCCATCTCGGCCCGCTGGCCCCGCGCCCGGAGCTCGGCCACGTCGACACCGAGGGAACGGAGGCCACCGCGCAGGCGGAGCCCCCGGACCGCGCGGGGTCCGTCTCGTGACCCGGCGTGTCGCGGTCACCGGAGTCGGCATCGTCGCCCCCGGCGGGGTGGGCGTGCCGGCCTTCTGGGACCTGCTGTCCTCCGGCCGCACGGCGACCCGGGGCATCACCCTCTTCAACCCGGAGGGGTTCCGCTCGCGGATCGCCGCCGAGTGCGACTTCGACCCGGCCGCGCACGGCCTGGACGAGGAGGAGGTGGCGCGCGCGGACCGGTACGTCCAGTTCGCGATGGTCGCCGCCGAGGAGGCGGTGCGGGACTCCGGTCTGGAGCTGGAGGCGGAGAACCCGTGGCGGATCGGGGTGTCGCTGGGCACCGCGGTCGGCGGCACCACCCGCCTGGAGCACGACTACGTGAAGGTCAGCGCCGGCGGCGAACGCTGGGACGTGGACCACCGGCCGGCCGGGCCGCATCTGCACCGGGCGTTCTCGCCCAGCGCGCTCGCCTCGGAAGTGGCCGAGCAGATCAGCGCGTTCGGCCCGGTGCAGACGGTCTCCACCGGGTGCACCTCCGGCCTGGACGCGATCGGCTACGCCTTCCACGCCATCGAGGAGGGCCGGGTCGACGTCTGCATCGCGGGCGCCTCGGACTCGCCGATCTCCCCCATCACGGTCGCCTGCTTCGACGCGATCAAAGCGACCTCACCCAACAACGACGACCCGGCCCACGCCTCACGGCCGTTCGACGCGCACCGCGACGGTTTCGTCATGGGCGAGGGCGGCGCCGTCCTCGTGCTGGAGGACCTGGACCACGCCCGGGCCCGCGGCGCCCGCGTCTACTGCGAGATCCGGGGCTACGCCACGTTCGGCAACGCCCACCACATGACCGGGCTGACCAAGGAGGGCCTGGAGATGGCCGAGGCCATCGACCGCGCCCTCGCCCACGCCCGGATCGACAGCTCGGAGATCGACTACGTCAACGCGCACGGTTCCGGCACCCAGCAGAACGACCGGCACGAGACCGCCGCGGTGAAGCGCTCGCTGGGCGCCCACGCGTACGAGATCCCGATGAGCTCGATCAAGTCCATGGTGGGGCACTCGCTGGGCGCGATCGGGGCGATCGAGATCGTGGCGTGCACCCTCGCCATGGCGCACGGGGTGGTGCCGCCGACGGCGAACTACGAGACACCGGACCCGGAGTGCGATCTCGACTACGTGCCCCGGACCGCCCGCTCCATGCCGCTGCGGACGGTGCTCTCGGTCGGCAGCGGGTTCGGCGGATTCCAGTCCGCGGTGGTCATGAGCACAGCACGCGGGAGGACGCGATGAGCCCCCAGGAAGAACGCCGTTCGGTCGTCACCGGCATCGGTGTGGTCGCCCCCAACGGGACCGGCACCGACGCCTTCTGGAAAGCGACGAAGGAAGGGGTCAGCGTTCTGGACCTGGTGACCCGCGAGGGGTGCGAGGAGCTGCCGCTCCGGATCGCCGGAGAGGTCCGCGGCTTCGACCCGGGTGCCGTGATCGAGGAGCGGTACCTCGTCCAGACCGACCGCTTCACCCACTTCGCCATGGCCGCGGCCGGTCTGGCGCTGGACGACGCCCGGCTGGACCCCGGCGGTTCGCCGTTCGGGGTGGGCGTGGTCACGGCGGCCGGCTCCGGCGGCGGCGAGTTCGGCCAGCGGGAGCTGCAGCGGCTGTGGGGGAAGGGGTCGCGCTATGTCGGCCCCTACCAGTCCATCGCCTGGTTCTACGCGGCCAGCACCGGCCAGATCTCCATCCGCGGCGGCTTCAAGGGCCCCTGTGGTGTGGTGGCCAGTGACGAGGCGGGCGGCCTGGACGCGCTCGCCCACGCCGCCCGGAACATCCGGCGGGGCACCGACGCGGTCGTCGTCGGAGCGGCGGAGGCCCCGCTGGCTCCGTACTCCATCGTCTGCCAGCTCGGTTACGCCGACCTCAGCCGCGCGTCCCACCCGACCCGCGCCTATCTCCCCTTCACCGCGCGGGCCTGCGGCTTCGTGCCCGCCGAGGGCGGGGCGATGCTGGTGGTCGAGGCGGAGCGGGAGGCGCTCGCGCGCGGCGTCCGGATCCGGGCCGAAGTGGCCGGTCACGCCGCTACCTTCACCGGCGCGGCCCAGTGGGAGAAGTCCCGCGAGGGGCTGGCGCAGGCGATCTGCGGCGCGCTGGCCGAGGCCCGGTGCGCCCCGGAGGAGATCGACGTGGTCTTCGCCGACGCGCTCGGCGTCCCCGCGGCCGACCGGGCCGAGGTGCTCGCGCTCGGCGACGCGCTGGGGCACCGCGCCCGGCACGTGCCGGTCACCGCGCCCAAGACCGGTATCGGCCGGGCGTACTGCGGCGCTCCGGTGCTGGACGCCGCCGCCGCGGTGCTGGCGATGGAGCACGGCGTCGTGCCGCCCACCCCCAATGTCGTCGACGTCTGCCACGACCTCGATCTGGTGACCGGTGTCGCCCGCCCGGCGGACCTGCGGACCGCGCTGGTGCTGAGCCGGGGCCTGATGGGCTCGAACGCGGCGCTGGTGCTCCGGCGCGGCGGCGACGGAACCGAGTGACACCCCCAGGCGAGGACCGCTCGAGTGAGGAGAACCCGCAGATGACCGCTCAACTGACCTTCGACGAGCTGGCCGCGCTGATGAAGAACGGCGCCGGCATCACGGTCGACCCCCGGGAGATGGAGACCCGTCCCGCCGCCACCTTCGCCGACTACGGCCTCGACTCCCTCGGCCTCCTCGGCATCGTGGGAGAGCTGGAGAACCGGCTCGGCCGGCCCATGCCGCCGGACTCCGAGCTGTGCAAGACCCCGCACGACTTCATCGAACGCGTCAACACCTCCCTCACGGCTGGAGCGTGACATGCCCGCACACACGGAGAACGAGATCACCATCGCGGCCCCGCTGGACCTCGTCTGGGACATGACCAATGACCTGGAGAACTGGCCGCAGCTGTTCAGCGAGTACGCCGCCGTCGACGTGCTCTCGCGCGAGGGCACCAAGACGACGTTCCGGCTGACCATGCACCCGGACGACAACGGCAAGGTCTGGAGCTGGGTCTCGGAGCGGGTGACCGACCGGCTCGGGCTGAACGTCCGGGCGCGCCGGATCGAACCCGGCCCGTTCCAGCACATGAACATCCGCTGGGAGTACGCGGAGATCCCCGGCGGCACCCGGATGCAGTGGTTCCAGGACTTCGCGATGAAGCCGGAGGCTCCGGTCGACGACGCCGGGATGACCGAGCTCATCAACCGCAACTCCCGGATCCAGCTGGAACTCATCCGGGACAAGATCGAGCAGCGGGCCCGGGAGGGCGGACGCGACTCCGCTCCCGCGGTGCCCAACTGACCGCCGGTGCACCGCTGAGGCGCACCCACTGACGGTGCACCACTGACGTGCACCAACTGACGGTGCACCACTGGCGGTGCACAACGGACGGCCGGTGCCCAACCGGCCGGTGCGTGCCCGGCGCACCGGCCGTCCGCCGCACGCACACCGGTGGCCCGCCGGCCACCGGTGCCCGGCCGTGACCGTGCCCGGCCGCACTCCCCCGCCGGCCGGCGGGGCCTCCCGCGCCCCCGCCGGCGGCACCGCTTCCGCCCGGAAGCAGCTCCGCCCCGAAGCCCGACGAAGGGACCTGCCATGCAGCACCGCGCTCTGATCGTCGCCCGGATGGCACCGGGCTCGGCCCCGGACATCGCCGGTGTCTTCGCCGACTCGGACCGGGGCGAACTGCCGCTCCTGATCGGCGTCACCGGCCGCAGCCTCTTCCAGTTCGGCGATGTCTACATCCACCTCATCGAGTCCGACCAGCCGCCCGGCCCCCAGGTGGCCCGGCACGCGGACCACCCGGCCTTCCAGGACATCAGCGACCGGCTCCAGGCGTACGTCGACCCGTACGACCCGAAGACCTGGAAGAGCCCCAAGGACGCGATGGCTCACGAGTTCTACCGCTGGGACCGCGGCCCGGTGGGCTGAGGGGTCCCTTGCACCAAGCGGCGCTCGACCCGGAAGGAACCCGACCATGGTCCAGTGCGACGACCGTCCGGCGGGCCGCACCCCGGCGTGGGTGCGCTGCGAGAACTGTGCCGGGCTGGTCTACGGCAAACGGTTCGACCGCTCGTTGCGCGTCTGCCCCGAGTGCGGCCGGCACGCGCACCTGACGGCGCACCAGCGGTTGGACCAGCTGCTCGACCCGGGCTCGGCGCGGCAGCTCGGCCCCGTTCCGACGGTGCACGATCCGCTGGCGTTCACCGACACCCGGCCCTACCGGGAGCGGCTGGCCGACGCCCGTGCGGCGACCGGACTCGGGGAGGCGGTCGTCTGCGCGCGCGGGCGCATCCAGGACCAGCCGGTCGTGGTGGCCGTCATGGACTTCCGCTTCCTCGGCGGCAGTCTGGGCTGCGGGGTCGGCGCGCTGATCACGGAGGCCGCCCGGACGAGCCTGCGGCAGCGCACCCCGCTGCTGCTGGTCACCGCGTCGGGCGGCGCCCGGATGCAGGAGGGCGTGCTGTCCCTCATGCAGATGGCGAAGACCGCGCAGGCCCTCACGGAACTCGACGAGGCGGGCGTCCTCACCCTCTCGCTGATCACCGACCCCACATACGGCGGGGTGGCCGCCTCCTTCGCCACGCTCACCGATGTGATCCTCGCCGAGCCGGGGGCGCGGCTGGGGTTCGCCGGGCCGCGGGTGATCGAGCAGACGACGCACCAGCAGCTGCCGGAGGGCTTCCAGACGGCCGAATTCCTCCTCGAACACGGCATGGTGGACAACGTCGTCCCGCGGAGCGCGCTGCGGCCCACGCTCGGCCGGCTGCTGGCCCTCGGCTCACCGGCGGCGCGCCGGGCTCCCGCTCCGTCCCGCCGCGGCCGGGTGCTGCGCGAGCCCGGCGAACTGCCCGAGCGGGACGCCTGGGAGGCGGTGCGGCTGGCCCGGCACCCGGACCGCCCCGGCACCCTGCACTACGCGGAGCTGCTGCTCGACGACTTCCACGAGCTGCACGGCGACCGGCTGGGCGCGGACTGCGCCGCCGTCGTGGGCGGCCCGGGGCGGCTGAACGGGCTGCCCGTGATGCTGATCGGCCACCACAAGGGCGGCCCGGGCCTGACGGAGCGGCGCCGGCGCAACTTCGGCATGGCCACGCCCGCGGGCTACCGGAAGGCCGCCCGGCTGATGCGGCTGGCCGAGAAGACCGGCATGCCGGTGATCACCCTGATCGACACCCCCGGGGCGGACCCGGGCCCCGCGTCGGAGGAGGGCGGTCAGGCGGTCGCCATCGCGGAGAACCTCCGCCTGATGTCCCGGCTGCGGGTGCCGGTCGTCGCCGTCCTGACCGGCGAGGGCGGCAGCGGTGGCGCGCTGGCCCTGGCCGTCGCCGACCGGGTGCTGGTGAGCGAGAACGGCGTGTACTCGGTCATCAGCCCCGAGGGCTGCGCGGCGATTCTGTGGAAGCAGCCGGAGGCGGCCCCCGCTGCCGCGGCGGCCCTGCGGCTGGACGCGCGCGAACTCCTCCGGCTGGGTGTCGTGGACGGGGTGGTGCCCGAACCGCCCGGCGGAGCCCACCGGGACCACGCCGGCGCGGCGGCGCTGCTGCGCGACGCCGTGGACGCGGCCGTCGACGACCTTGTCCGCCGGGCGCCCGGACGGCTGATCCGCGACCGCCGGCGCCGCTTCCAGCGCTTCGGCGACGGCACCGCCCCGGCGGACGCCACCGCCCCGGCCGACGGCACCGCCCCGGCCGACGGCACCGCCTCGGCCAATGGGACCGCGCCCGCCCACGGGACCGCTCCGGTGGCGGGAGCCGCCGAGGCCGCCGAGGCCGGGGAGACCGCCGCGGCCGCCGAGAGTGACCGAGCCGTCCTTCCCACCGCAACCGGAAGAGGTACATCGTGACCCCGGACATATCCACGAACCACCACCGTGAGAACGGCCGGACCCGGGCCTTCACCGGGAACGGCTTCACCGGAACCGACGGCTTCACTGGAACCGATCGCGCCCCGATCGGCCGCACGGACCTGGACACCGTCTGCCGCAGCGCGCTGGAGCTGGCCCGAACGGCACCGCGTCCGCCGCTGCGCATCCGGCTGCAGCACGGTCAGATGACGGTCGAGATGGAGTGGGCGGACTCCGCGGGCGGCGCGGCGCCCCGGCCCGGGGAAGCGGCGGGCCCCCTTCCGGGCGAGGCGGCCGCCCTGGCCGCCGCGGCGGCGGCTCTGCCGCCGGACCCGGCCGACGCACCGGCAGCGGCCCCGCCGGAGAACGCCCCGCGGTATGTCCTCGCCCCGACGGTCGGCACCTTCTACCACGCTCCGGAACCGGGGGCCGCGCCGTTCGTCTCGGTCGGCGACGTGGTCCGCCCGGGGCAGCCCGTCGGGATCCTCGAAGTGATGAAGATGATGAGCACCGTCGAGGCGGACGCGGCGGGCCGGGTGGTGGAGTTCCTCACTCCGGACGCGCACCCGGTGGAGTTCCAGCAGCGCCTCATCGCGCTGGAACCGCTCTCCGACGGGGAGGGCTGAGCCCGATGTTCAGCACGGTACTCATCGCCAACCGGGGGGAGATCGCGCTCCGGGTCGCCCGCGCCTGCCGCGAACTGGGCATGCGGACGGTCGCGGTGTACTCCACCCCGGACCGCGACTCCGCGGTGGTGCGCTTCGCCGACGAGGCCGTCCACATCGGCCCGGCCCCCTCCAAGGCCAGCTATCTCAACATCCCGGCAGTCCTGGAGGCGGCGCTGCTCTCCGGCGCCCAGGCCATCCACCCCGGCTACGGATTCCTCTCCGAGGACCCGGACTTCGCCGAGGTCTGCGAGGCGCACGGCATCTTCTTCATCGGCCCCCCGGCCCGGGTGATGCAGCAGCTCGGCGACAAGGCGGCGGCCCGGGCGGCGATGGCCGAGGCCGGGCTGCCCGTCCTGCCCGGCAGCACCACCGCGCTGTCCGGACCGGCGGAGGCCAAGGAGACCGCGCAGCAGACCGGCTTCCCCGTGATCCTCAAGGCGGCGGCCGGGGGCGGAGGACGCGGCATGGCCATCGTGCGGGACCCGGACGACCTCTCCGCCGCGTTCCAGGAGACCCGGGCGCACGCCTACGCCGTCTTCGGTGACGACCGGCTCTACCTGGAGCGGTACATCGACGACGCCCGCCATGTGGAGGTCCAGGTGCTGTGCGACCGGCACGGCTCGGCGATCCATCTGGGCGAGCGCGACTGCTCGGTGCAGCGGCGGCACCAGAAGCTGGTCGAGGAGGCTCCGGCCCCCGGGCTCTCCGAGGAGCTGCGCACCACGATCTGCGAGGCCGCGGTGCGCGGAGCGCGGGCCGTCGGCTATGTCGGGGCGGGCACCTTCGAGTTCGTCCTCACGCCGTCGCACGAGTTCTATCTGATGGAGATCAACTGTCGGCTCCAGGTGGAGCATCCGGTGACCGAGATGGTCACCGGCGTCGACATCGTCCGCGAGCAGATCCTGATCGCCGCCGGGCTGCCGCTGAGCCTGCGGCCGGGTGATGTGGTGCCGCGCGGTGTGGCGCTGGAGTGCCGGGTCAACGCCGAGGACCCGGCACGGGACTTCGCCCCGGCCCCCGGTCGGCTCACCGAATTCGTGCCTCCGTCGGGCCCGTTCGTCCGGGTCGACACCCACGCCCTGCCCGGCTGGCAGGTGGGCCCGGACTACGACTCGCTGCTGGCCAAGACGGTCGTCTGGGCCCCGGACCGGGATCAGGCACTGGCCCGGATGGACCGTGCGCTGGGCGAGTTCCGGGTGGCCGGGGAGGGCGTCAGCACCACGATCGACTTCCTGCGACGGACCCTGGTGAGGCCGGAGTTCCGGGCCGCGGAGCACACGACGGGGCTGGTGGCGAAGGTGCTCGACACCAAGTGAGTGACGCGGGCGGGTCAGTGACGCGGGCGGGTGAGTGACGCCGACCGGGCATGCAGGCGGCTCGATGCCGATGCCTGCCGGCCACCGCCCTCCACCACCGACCGACCGGCCCATCCACCGACGCCCCCGCCGACGATCCGCGAACGGCGCCGACGATCCGCGAACGGCAGGGCCCCGGGAGTCGGGCTGACTCCCGGGGCCCTGCCGTCGGACCGCTGCGTGCGGTGCGCCGGACGGACTCCTCCGCCGTCCGGCGCGTCGGCGGGACCGGCCCCTCACTGGCCTCTCCCGCCGGACCGCGCTCGGCCCTCGGGTGCCGGCCGCTACTCCGGCACCGTGCTCATAGGTACTTGTGGTCCTGGGGTCGCGGCCCGATGCTCGTGGCCCGCTCGCGGCTCGTGGTGTCCGCTCGCGCTCGCGCATGCGGTGTCGCTCGCGCGCCTGCCGCGTCCCTACTCCGGCACCGTGCTGTCGAAGGCGTGGAGATAGGCGTTGACCGGGCGGATCTCCCCGACCCGCAGCCCTGCCTCCGTCATCCGGCTGATCATGCTTTCCTTGGTGTGCTTGGCCCCGCCGACGTTGAGGAGCAGCAGCAGGTCCATGGCGGTGGTGAACTTCATGGACGGGCTGTCGTCGACGAGGTTCTCGATGACCACGACCCGCGCACCCGGCTGGGCGGCCGCGACGACATTGCGGAGCGTTCGGCGGGTGCTCTCGTCGTCCCATTCGAGGATGTTCTTGATGATGTACAGGTCGGCCTGGACCGGCACTTCGCGGCGGCAGTCGCCGGGGATGATGCACATCCGCCCGGCCAGTTCCCCGCCGTCCCGCAGCCGGGGATCGGCGCCTGCCACCACGCCCGGCAGGTCGAGCAGGGTTCCCTTGAGGGAGGGGTGTTTCTCCAGCAGGCCGGCCAGCACATGGCCCTGCCCGCCGCCGATGTCGGCGACCGTGGTGATCCCGGTGAGGTCGAGGAGTTCCGCGACGTCCTGGGCCGACTGCCGGCTGGAGGTGGTCATGGCCCGGTTGAACACCTGCGCCGAGTCGGTCGCGTCCTCGTGCAGGTACTGGAAGAAGTCCTTGCCGTACAGGTCGCGGAAGACGGTCCGGCCGCTGCGCACCGCGTCCTCGAGCACCGGCCAGGCATCCCAGGTCCAGGGCTCGGTGCACCACAGGCAGATGTACTTGAGGCTGTTCGGGGCGTCGTCCTTGAGCAGCCGGGACATCTCGGTGTGGACGTACCGCCCGTCGTCGGTCTCGGCGAAGACGCCGTAGCAGGAGAGGGCACGCAGCAGACGGCGCAGCGGCAGCGGCTCGGCCCGCACCGCCGCCGCCAGTTCGTCAGCCGTGGCGGGCTCCTCCCCCAGGGCGTCCGCGACGCCCAGGCGCGCGGCGGCCCGCAGCGCCGCGGCACAGGCGGCTCCGAAGACCAGTTCGCGCAGTTGCATGGCCGGTTGGGGGGTGGAACGTACCGTGGTCATACCGACTCCATTTCCCACTGGTCGGATCCGCACCGGTCAGCACGAACCCGCAGGTTTCGACACTCCGCACAGGTTGCGGACGAACTTGTTCCCCTCCCCCTTGTCGCCGTCCACCAGGTCCGCCGGCTCGTTGTGGAGAGCCACGTTGTACTTGATGACGTTGCGGTTGTTGACGGCCCCCACGAAGCTGCGGAACAGCACGACGCCGCCCGACAGCGGGGATTCGCCGACGTTGTCCCGGATCAGGTTCCCCCGGACCACGGTGTCCTCGGCGCCGGTGAGGACGATGCCGGATCCCTGGATGTAGGGGAGACGGCTGTTGCCGGGGCAGTACTTGTTGTTCCTGGAGATGTTGTTGTCGCGGATGGTGAGGTCACCGGCGCGGGGCTTCGACTCGTCACCCACCACGAACACTCCACCGCAGTTGCCGGTGAGGATGTTGCTGCGGATCACCAGGTTCCTGGTGCGCCGGATCGTCACGCCGATCCGGTTGCCGGTGAGGAAGTTCCCGCGGATCACGGCGCCCTCGGTGTCGAGCGAGCCGCCCTCGCGGTCGACGGTGTTGGCGATGAAGAGACCCGAGTCCCCGCTGTCGGAGATCGTGTTGTAACGGAACTCCCCACGAACGGACTTCTGCTGGGCGATGCCCCAGGTGCCGCTCTTCCGGGCGGTCACCCAGCGGACCTCCAGCCCGTCGGTCTCCGAGGCCCAGATGCCGTTCTTCTTGAATCCGGAGACGGTCAGCGAGCGGAGGGTCACGCCCTCCAGCCGGTTGCCCTCGGTTCCCGTGACGCAGATGCCGTTCCCGGCCTTGGCGCAGGCGTTCTCGGAACGCTTGGCGGACTTGGCGGACTTGGCGGACTTGGCGGACTTGCTCGACTGGCTGCCCTTGCTGCTCTTGCTGCTCTTGCTGGACGGGGTGGCCGCCGGCTTGATGACGGTCCGGTCACCGGCCCCGCGCAGGGTCAGACCCGGGGTCGAGATCTGGACGCTCTCCCGGTACGTGCCGGGCGCGATGTAGATGGTGTCGCCCGGTTCGGCGGAGTCCACGGCTTCCTGGATGGACTCCCCCGGGCGCACGACGAGCCGGGAATCGGCGTGGGCCGACGGAGCGGCGACGAATCCGGTGGCGACAACGGCTGTTATCAGTCCGAGGTGCATTACGCGGTGTTTTGTCATGCCACGAAGCTATGGCCGATGCCAACCGCCCGCCACATATGGTGAGCCGAACGTCACAGCGGGTGCCGGACGCCGCTCCCATCAGCTCTTTTCGCGCTCGCCGGCATCCCTGGGGGCGTCCTCGGCAGCCTCCGGATCCCTGCTCTCGGGGGAGCTGTCCCCCGCGGTGTCGCCCCCCGGGTTCCCGTCGTGCGGCTTCCCCGCCGGACCGTTCCGGTCCTGCGGAGCCTCGTCCCCGGGATTCCCGTCGCGCGGATTCCCGTCACGCGGAGAGCCGGGCGCGGGCCCGCCCGGGGAGGAAGGGGCACCGCCCGTCGCCCCGTCCGGCGTCAGGGCCTCCGCCCCGGTCTGCGTCTGCGGTGTCACCAGCAGGGCCGCGAGGCTGGCCGGGAGGAACCACAGTCGAATGGGCGAGGGCGTCATACGAGAGCCAACGGCCGAGCGGCACCCGGCGACACCCGCTCACCGGCCACGGCGGCCGATCATCACCCGAACGGCCCTGCCTGCCGCGCCCGTCCACCGGCCCTCCCCGCTCCCTCACGTACGGGTGAGCGAGGCGGCGCCGAAGGAGACGTCGAAGCGGTCGCACCAGATCGACACGCTGGTGTACCGGTCCAGATCGAGGCCGGCCGGCAGCGGATAGTTCTGGTTGCCCTGGTTGCCCTTGAGCTCACCGAGGCTCACATGCGCCCCGTCGTCGAAGAGGTGCCACCCGGACTCGTCGTCCTTCACCGGGGCATCGGTGATCCAGACGTGCAGATCGGGTCCGTTGCTGGTGTCCAGGTCCTCCAGCCGCAGCACACGCTTCCCGTCGGCGCCCTGAAGAATCCTGACCGTGCCGCTGGTGGGATGCTCCTGGCTGATCAGCTTCCCGGTGGCGAGGGTGCCCGGCTGCGACGGGCCCGGCGACCCCGTCGCCGTCGGCGAGGCCACTCCGGACGGCAGATCCTCGTCGACCTCCTCGTTCACCCAGAGCTTCCAGGGCTGGAACCAGAACAGACCGAACACCACGGCCGCGGCGACCACGACCAGCGCCGCGATGACCACAGGCCGCCGCAGGAAACGGAGCAAGCGGTTCATCGTCACCACCTCCCGGGCCCGCACCGGCCCTTGTACGCCGACTGCTCGCCCAGAGAACATAACCGCCGACGCCCGCGAATCACCGGCCCTCCGACCCGGCAGTCGGGTGGCGGAACCGCCCGACCGAGGCCCGCGCGACGGACCCACGGGCCGGTCGGCGCCGCGGTACGGTGACGGGGCCGTCGACACCGTACGGTGCCTGAGCCGTCGACAGCAGGAGAGCCGTGTCCGATCGATCATGGCGATTGATGCAGGGGGACACTCTGCTGGGCGGCCTCGTGCTCGACCGCTTCGACCAGCCGTGGTTTCACTGCCGCTTCTCGCCGACGCCCGCCTGGGAACCCGTGCGCCCCACGGTTGAGGCGTGGACCAGGGCGGTCGAGCACAGCGACGGCGACGATCACGAACTCACCGCGGCGCTGGAAGCCGTCGACGCACTGCGGCTGTCCCTCGTCCCGGCTCCCCACTCCGGGCCGATCCACGACTTCCTGCTCCACGTCGAAGGCGACGAAGCCCGCTTCCGCTCCTGAGGCACCGTCGACGATCGCCCGGGGGGCAGTTACTCGCCCCCTGCCGCTCACGCCATCACGGGCTTCAGGAGCTCGACGGCCTGCTCCCACCGGAACGTCTCACGTCCCCCGCCTGCCTTCGGCGGGTGCGGTTCGTAGCTGCCGACGAGGACCCCCATGGCGCGCAGTTGTTCCAGGCTCCGGGGGTAGGCGGGGTGTGCGGCCATGGCGGCGTTCAGGTAGGGCAGGACGACTGTGGGGATGCGCAAGCCGTACGCCTCGCACAGGACGCCCAGGGCCAGGGTGTCGGCGATCCCGGCGGCCCACTTGTTGATCGTGTTGAAGGTCGCGGGGGCGACGGCGATCGCGCTCGGAGGAGGAAGGGGCCGCGCATCGCCTGGCGAACGCCAGGCGGAACGGATCGGATAGCCGCACTGTGCCTCGATGGCCTCTGCATCGATGAAGTTCAGCCCGCGGGGGGTGGCGATCACGCCGACCTCCCAACCCTGCAGCTGGGCTGCCGTGATCAGCTTGCCGACGTCGTCCGCGATCCCTGCGGCGCAGACGACGACGTACAGGAACGGACGCTTGCGCTCGCTCAAGCGGGTACTCCCAGTTGTCTGCGGGGCACTCCTGCCTTCTCGCTGGGCCGGCGGAGTTCGGGCAGGGTTCGGTGACGGTCGCGGGTGTCTCCGCCCCGCCGACTCTACGCACGAATCGCCTCGGGCCCGTAGGGCGCGGCGTTCGACATCACCTGCTCCAGCGAGCAGACCCCGGGCCATGGCCCGGGGTCTGCTCAGTCGTTCGCGCCTTGCCGAGTGCTCATCCGCCACTCGGACACCGTCCGCTCCGCGGTGGTGCGGAGGTCGGGACCGGCAGTACCCCTAACCAGCCCCCTCGCTCAGCCCATGCTCTTGGAGCCGTCCAAGGTCTCGCGGATGATGTCGGCGTGGCCGGAGTGCTGAGCGGTCTCCGTGCAGATGTGCATCACCACCCGGCGGACCGACCACTGCGCGCCGGGCTCGAACCACGGTGCCTTCGGCAGCGGCTGGCTCGCGTTCAGGTCGGGCACGGTGGCCACCAGCTCGTCGGTGCGGCGGGCCACCTCGGCGTAGTCGGCGAGTACGCCGGCCAACGTCTCGTCGGGGAGCAGCCGGAACTCGTCGGCCCGCTTGGCCAGGTCTTCCTGGGTCATGTCCGTGACGTCGCCCATGGCCGACGGGCCTTCCAGGATGAAGCCGATCCAGTGCCGCTCCACCGACGTGACGTGCTTGATCAGGCCGCCCAGACAGAGCTCGCTGGCCGTGGGACGCAGCCGGGCCTGTTCGTCGGAGAGATCCTTGGTGGTGAGGCGCAGGAAGGACCGCTGCTGGGCCAGCATCGCCAGCAGTTCGGCGCGCTCGCCCGTGACTCCCGCCGCCTCGGCCGCGTCATTGCCGAACAGCTTGTTGACCGCCATGATCTCCCTCTTTCCTCGTCTTTTCCGTCGACAGAGACCACGCTAGGAGCCATATAGGTCCATTCGTGACCTGAACGGCAGCCTACGGAGCATTGGGGCACGGTGCAGTGTGACGACTCGGCCCCGGTTCCGGGCGGCGACGGTGCCGCCCGGAACCGGGGCCGGGCGAGGGAGCTCGGGGCGTCAGCTGCCGAAGGGGATGTCCCGTGAGGTGGCCATCCGGCGGGTGTCCGGGTGGGCCTTCACGTAGTCCGTGATGTACGAGAGCGACTCCCGCACCCCGCTGTCGTCCGTGCCGCAGCCCTTCGGGCCGCTGACGCCGTCCGGGTAGCACGACATCCGGTTGCCGTAGATCAGGCTGTCCACGGCGGCACGCCCGTCGGCGGAGTCGAGCAGGGTGGTGGCACGCTCCTCGTCCCCCTTGCCCACCGTCCAGCCGACGGTCTGCGCGAGCTTTCCGGCGTCCCGGTCCTTCCGGCCGGCCTCCAGCTCCTCCCGGATGCTGCCGAACTTCAAGGCCATGTTGAACTTGCCGTTGTCCATCACGCGCTGGCTGCCGGGGACGTTCGGCCCGTGCTCGGCGAAGCCGTCCCGGACCTGCGCGTAGTCGCCGCTGTAGCTGACCGCTTCCTTGGAGTTCAGGTCACCGAGGGCGGTCTTCCAGCCGCTGCCGCCCTCCGTGCCGTAGAAGCCGTAGAGCACCCGGATGCCCCTGCTCTCCAGCTTCTTGCGCGCCAAGTCCCGCAGCCCGGCCACGGAGCAGTGGCGCCACTCGGGGTCGTTGCTGTCGCACCAGTCGGGATTCTTCATGTCCAGCCAGACGAAGGAGACCTGACGCCCGCTGTCATGCTCCTTTGCCACCCGGTCGAACATGGCGGACATGGTGTCCCCGTAGCTGGTGAGAGTGCCGTCGTGGTCGGCCCACCAGCCCTTGCGCCAGGCCGTTGCGTCCATCTCCAGGGCGTTGGCCCCATTCTTGAGCGCCGTGGTCACCCCGCCCGTGGTCAGCACCCGGTGGGCGATGGCCCAGGTGGGGCGCTGCTCGGCGGTGCGGGGCGCGGTCTCGGAGGGCTTGTCCTCCGGTACGGCCATGGCGGCTCCGGTGCCCAGGGTGATTCCGGAGGCGAGGAGGGCCAGCGGCAGCAGTATGGCGCGGAGCCGACGTGGGGGGGCCATGAGGACGGGTCCTTTCCGTTGCACGGGCTGCGCGTGTGGGGGGAGCAGCCCGTTTGCCGTGCGGTGGCTGCCCGTCGTAGGGACAGCCACCCGCGGGCCGTCTGCCCGCGGATGCAGCACTGTACGCCAAGTTACCCGCGGGTAAACATTGACTGCGGTCCGCATACGGCTTCCCCGCCCGAGAGTTGGTGAGTGATCGCGGCGGCATGGATGTAGTCGCGGCTGCGGAGTTCGGGAACGCCGGGGACCATCGGCAGCATGGACTTCGTGGCCGAACACCGCCACGGGCCTGCGCTCCTGTGCCATGTGGACGTGCGACTCGTCCTGCATGGCCGTGACGTCTCGACGCCCGTCGCATGCGCGGGCCCTCGCATCCCCGGCTCCCGGCCCCCTGAGCACTCCTCATGGGCGCGGTCCGCCTTGCCGCCTTCGAACCGCGGCAAGCATCGCCGGTTCCGCTCCGAGCACCCGCCCATGCCGATCGACCTGCCGTGCACTCTCAGTCGGTCGCGCGCTGCGCACCCGCAACGAGGACGGCCATCAACCCTCCGGCCGCAGACCCGTCACCTGAGGTAGTCCGCCAGATCGGGGTTGTGCAGCGCGGCCAGGTCGATGAGTTCGCCGACATCGAGTGTTTCCGCATCCTGGCTCACCAGGCGCTCCTCCAGCGGTGGCGCCATCGGCAGCATCTCGGGTGACCTGCCGTCCGGCTCGATGGCGTCAATGTCGATCATCCGCTCGACCAGCACTCTCCGGTAAACGACCGCCGCCAGCGCCAAGTCCTTCGTCGAGCACTGCTGCGCGCCGCGGGAACGTGCGATCTCCCCAGCGATTGACAGGAGCTCGAACGCCCCGTCCGTCATCTCTCTCATCTTGCCCCTTGGTCACAGTATCCAGGCCCCGCCGCCGACGAGCGGACGAGGGTGAAGGCAGCACCGGCGGCGACCTGAACCTTCACACCCTCCCGTTCGAGGACCGCCGTACGGAGCGGCGCGTTTCGGTGCAGGACGAGCCGCCGGTTGTCTGTTGTTGCGGTCAGTCGACGGGCGCGCCGAACCATGTGGTCATCCGGCGGTGCAGGTCCCGCTGGTCCGTACCGACCCACGCCACATGCCCGTCCGGTCGCAGCAGCACCGCGGGTACGTCCAGTTCCTCGGTGGCGTCGACGACGTGGTCGACCCGGTCCCCCCAGCCCGCCACCGAGAGTCCGCCGGTCCGGTCGAGGAGCAGTCCGCGGCCCTGGTGCATCAGCTCGTAGAGGCGGCCCTGCTTCAGTTGCAGGTCCCGCATCCGACGGCCGAGCAGTTCGTGGCCCTCTCCGTTTTCGTGGCCCTCTCCGTTTTCGTGGCCCTCGCCGACGTCGTAGCGGACCCCGACGGCGGTGATCATTTCGGTCACCTGCCGGTTCACTTCCTCGATGTCCATCAGCCTCGTGAACAGCTCCCGCAGCGCTGTCGCCCCCGGATCGGTGCCGAGCAGGGTGATCTGCGCACGGGTGTTGTCCAGCACGGCGGCGCCCACCGGGTGCCGTTCGGAGTGGTAGCTGTCCAGCAGTCCTTCCGGGGCCCAGCCGGCCACCGCGGCGGCCAGCTTCCAGCCGAGGTTGAACGCGTCCTGGATGCCGAGGTTGAGCCCCTGCCCGCCCGTCGGCGGGTGGATGTGTGCCGCGTCGCCGGCCAGCAGCACCCGGCCGACCCGGTAGCGCTCGGCCTGCCGGGTGGCGTCGCCGAACCGGGACAGCCAGCGCGGCGAGTGGACGCCGAAGTCGGTGCCGCTCACGGCGCGCAGCTGCTGCCTGAACTCCTCGAGACTCGGCGCGGTGCCGCGGTCCTCGGCCACCCCGTCGGCGGGCACGATGATGCGGTACAGCCCTTCGTTCCCGTCGACGTCGGGGATGGCCCCGAACCGCAGTTGGGTCTTGCGGACCTCCGCGACGACGGCGTCGATGGTCTCCCGGTCCTCGGACACCTCCATGTCACCCAACAGCGTCTCGACCGTGGCGGGCTCGCCGGGGAAGCCGACGCCGAGCTGCTTGCGCACGGTGCTGCGGCCACCGTCACAGCCCACGAGGTAGCGCGCGCGCAGGCGCGCGCCGCCCCCTCCCGCTCCCCCGGCGGCCGGGGTCCCACTGTCGGAAAAACCCCCGGCTGCGACGTCTGGGGCCGAGGTGCCCCCGCCCGCCAGCTCGACGGTCACCCCGTGCTCGTCCTGGCTCAGTCCGACCACGTCGCAGCCGCGCCGGATCTCGACGCCGAGTTCCAGGGCCCGCTCGGTCAGCAGCCGTTCGGTTTCCGGCTGCGGGGTGGCCAGGCCGTAGGGGTGAGCGGTGTCCAGCCGGTCCGGCCACGGCTTGACGATGCCGCCAAAGAGCCCGCCGACCTGGAACTTCTCACTGACCGCGAGGAACCGGTCCAGGATGCCGCGCTGGTCCATCATCTCGACACTGCGCGCATGCAGGCCGCGCCCCCGGGACTGCCCGGTCGGCTCGGTCAGCCTCTCCAGCACGACCACGTGCACGCCGTGCAGCCGCAATTCGCCGGCCAGCATCAGTCCGGTCGGCCCGCCGCCGACCACGATCACGCCAATCATCCATGTCCCCGTTCCGAGAGCGATGTCCGGCCAGCTACTCCGCGCAACCCGGCGGCGTGCACACCCGCGCCTCCACGCCGGGCCCCGCAATCGCACCGCGCGTCCCACCGGTGGTTCGACGTCCCACGAGAACCCCATACCGGCATATGGGCATGTACGGCGCGAATCCCGGGTTTCCGCAGGTACTGGCTTCGAGCGGAGATTCTGCAGCACGACCGGGGCCTTGCCGCAAGCCCCCTGGTGCGCTATACCTTGAGAGTGGCAAGGAGCGCGCGACCTCCTTGCCTTTGCTTTTTTGCGTCGGCTCCTGACGGACGCCTCCGAACGGACGCCTCCCCGCGGAGCAGCGGCGCACCGCGGACGACCGTGCGGCATCGATCCGGGGGAAGGAACTCCGCGAGTCGAGTCCGAGCCCCGACCACGACCGCGAGCCGTCACTCCACGGACGACGCCGGACCGGCTCCGCCCCTCACTTCCCCCGCGTGTCGACGATGCGGCGGATCTTGCCGACCGAGCGCTCCAGGGTTTCGGGGTCCACGACCTCGACCTCGACGGTGAGGCCCACGCCCGCCTTGACCGCTTGGGTGATCGCCGCGGCGGCGGCCTGCCGCTGGTCGGCGCCGGCGCCCGGGCGGGCCTCGATGCGCACCGTCATCTCGTCCCGGTGGCCCCGACGCGTCAGGTGGAGCTGGAAGTGCGGGGCGACGCCGGGGGTGCGCAGCACGATCTCCTCGATCTGGGTCGGGAAGACATTCACCCCGCGCAGAATGATCATGTCGTCGCAGCGGCCCGTGATCTTCTCGATGCGGCGGAAGGCGGGACGGGCGGTGCCGGGCAGCAGCCGGGTGAGGTCGCGGGTGCGGTAGCGGATGACCGGCATGGCCTCCTTGGTGAGCGAGGTGAAGACCAGCTCGCCGCTCTCGCCCTGCGCCATCACCCCGTCCGGCCCCGGCTCGCCGGCCAGCGGGTCGACCACCTCGGGGTAGAAGTGGTCCTCCCAGACGTGCAGGCCGTCCTTGGTCTCCACGCACTCCTGGGCGACGCCCGGGCCGATGACCTCGGACAGGCCGTATATGTCGACGGCGTGCAGGTCCAGGCGCTCCTCGATCTCCCGGCGCATCTCCTCCGTCCAGGGTTCCGCGCCGAAGATGCCGACGCGGAGGGAGGTGGACCGCGGGTCGATGCCCTGCCGTTCGAACTCGTCGAGGAGGGTGAGCATGTAGGAGGGGGTGACCATGATGATCTCGGGCCGGAAGTCCTGGATGATCTGCACCTGCCGGGCCGTCATGCCGCCGGAGGCCGGGATGACGGTGCAGCCGGCCCGTTCGGCGCCGTAGTGGGCACCGAGCCCGCCGGTGAACAGGCCGTATCCGTAGGAGATGTGCACCTTGTGGCCGGGCCGGCCACCGGCGGCGCGCAGCGAACGGGCCACGACGTCGGCCCACATGGCGATGTCCCGCTCGGTGTAGCCGACGACGGTGGGGCGGCCGGTGGTGCCGCTGGAGGCGTGGATCCGGCGGACCTCGGGCATCGGGACGGCGAACATGCCGAACGGGTAGGTGTCGCGCAGATCGGCCTTGGTGGTGAACGGGAAGCGGGCGAGGTCGGCGAGCGACCGGCAGTCGTCGGGGCCGACTCCGGCCGCGTCGAACTTCTTCCGGTAGAGCTCCACCTGGTCGTACGCGTGGCGCAGGGTGGCCCGGAGCCGGTCGAGTTGGTACGCGGCGAGTTCCGCGGACGTCATCCGCTCCCCGGCGTCCAGCAACGCGTCGGGAAGGGCCTCGCCCAGCCTCGGGTGATGGGCTCGGGCGTCCGCGCCGGCACCGCTGCTCATCCCGCGTCCTCCGCTCCTCGGCCCTCCGCCGGCCGTCCCGCCGCCTTCCGGCCCTCCGGCCGGGGGCTCCCCGCCGCTCCGGGACCGGCCCGGTCCTCGGCGAAGATCGCCTGCGCGGGCCCCGGTGCCGCGCCGGGGACGTCTGCCATCTGTGCCACCACTCAGCGAACCGACCGACCATTCGGTTCGCGTGTGCGTGGTGCCAGTAATCCAGCAGGCGAGGCCGGTGTCAAGGGGTGCGACACGGCTGGAGGCAGGGGCCACGGACGGCGTCGGGAGGCGGTTCGCCCGGTCGGGCGTCCGCGCCGGCAGACGAACGGCCGGGGGCTCCCCGCCCCCGGCCGTTGCACGTTGTCCGTTGTCAGTCCTTCGCGTCACCCAGGTGGCAGGGCCTCCGCGCAGTCCGCGTGGACCGTCACTCCGCTGACGCCGCCGCCGGCGCCCGGTCCGGTTCCGCCTTGCGCAGCAGGAAGGCCGCGACCCAGCCGCCGAGCAGCACCGCGGCCGCGCCGAAGAGCTGGCTGGTCTCCAGTCCGGAGGCGAAGGCGTCCGCCACGGCGGCGCGGTCGGACGGGTCGGAGCCGGCCGCGGCCAGGGCCGCGGGGAGGGAGCCCGCGCCGACGACGGCGGCGGGGAGCAGAGCGGCGAAGCGGAAGTTGAGGACGGCGCCGAGCACCGCGACGCCCAGGCCGTTGCCGAACTCCGCCAGGGTCCCGTTGATGCCGGCGCCGACGCCCGCCTTCCGGGGCGGGATCGCCGACATGACCGCGTTGGCCATGGTGGGCATCGCCAGGGCCACGCCCACACCCATCAGGATCAGTCCGGTGAGCATGCCGCCGTAGCCGTGGGCGCCGAGGACGGCGACCGCGGCCAGGCCGCCCGCCAGGGTGGACATGCCGACGGCGATGGTGAACGGCGTGCCGAGCCGGGCCAGCACCCGGGGGCCGAGGCCGGTGAAGTTGAGGGCGACGACCGTGAGGGCTAGCGGCGAGGTCCGCAGACCGGCGTCCAGCGGGCCGTACCCGAGCACGAACTGGAGGTGCTGGGTGAGCAGGAACAGCGAGCCGCCCATGCCGAAGGCGACGAGGATGCCGCCGGCCAGGGCGCCGATGAACCGGCGGTTGCGGAAGAAGTGCATGTCCAGCATGGGGTGCGGGACGCGGAGCTCCCAGACGGTGAACGCGGTGAAGGCGGTCAGCCCGATCGCCGCGGAGATCAGCACCGGTCCGGAGAGCCAGCCCTCGTCCGGGCCGGAGATGATCGCGAAGACGACGCCGACCATGCCGACGGTGGACAGCAGTGCGCCGAGGAGGTCGGGCGGGCCGTTGGTCGGCCCCTTGGACTCCGGCAGCAGGCGGACGGCGGCGACGAGGCCGATGAGGACCACCGGCACGTTGATGAGGAAGATGGCGCCCCACCAGAAGTGGGCGAGGATCGACCCGCCGATCAGCGGCCCGGCCGCGAAGCCGAGCGAGTTGACGGTGCTCCAGATCCCGATGGCCTTGGGGCGCTCGGAGTCGTCGAAGGTCTGCACGACGACGGCGAGGGTGGTGGTCATCAGCAGCGCGCCGCCGATGCCCATCCCGGCCCGCGCGGCGATGAGCTGGCCCGGGCTCTGGGCGAACGAGGCGGCGGCCGAGCCGAGTCCGAAGAGGACGAGGCCGGCGATCAGCATGCGCTTGCGGCCGTACCGGTCGGCGGCGTTGCCGGCGGTGAGCAGCAGACCGGACTGGACCAGCGAGTAGGCGTTGATCATCCACTGGATGTCGGCCGTGGTCGCGCCGAGTTCCCCACTGAGGGAGGGGATGGCGACGCTGAGGATGGTGTTGTCGAGCAACACGGTGAGCTGGGCGAGACAGACGCTGGCGAGGATCAGCCAGCGGGTCGGGGGCCTCACGTCCCTGCCGGGGGTGGTGACGTCGGCGGCCACGACGGACAAAGCGGGCTCCGGTTGGGGTGGGGGGCGGCTGGGCCATCCCGTCCGGGTCCGGGCCGGGCCCGCGGACGGCCTGGCGGCGCCGAGGGGCCCGTCCGGGCCGGGCGGGAGAACCCGGGCCGGCCGGTGCCCGCGGGGGACACCGGCCGGCCCTGGTGGTCAGGCGCGCGGGGCGAAGCGGGCGATCGGGTTCTCCAGGGTGCCGGCGAGCTGGAGCGCTCCGGCGGGGTCCTGGAGGTCGACCATCTGCTCGTTGTTGCGCAGCTGGAGGCGGTTCAGGCAGGAGAGCGAGAACCGCTCGGCGAACAGATCGTACTGCTGGAACCGGTCCGCCAGGTGCGGGACCGTCTTCCGGTAGTCGGCGATGCACTCGGCGACGGTCGACCAGAACGCGTCCTCGTCGAGGGTCCCCTCCGAGCTGAGGATGCCGTTGAGGAAGCGCAGGAAGCAGTCGAAGACGTCCGTGAAGATGGACAGCAGCTTCAGGTCCTCGGGCACCTCGGCGCGGATGCGCTGGACCGCGGGCGGCAGGGCCGCGTCCGGGTCCATGACCGCGATCTCCTCGGCGATGTCCTTGAAGACGGCGCGCTGCGGGACGCCCTGCTCGTCCAGGACCAGGATGACGTTCTCGCCGTGCGGCATGAACACCAGGTCGTAGGCGTAGAAGCAGTGCAGCACCGGGGTGAGGTACGCGTCGAGGTAGCGGCGCAGCCAGTCGCGGGGCTCGAGGCCGGACCGCTCGATGAGGGCGCCGGCGAACGACGCGCCGTCGTAGTCGGTGTGCAGCAGGGAGGCCATGGTGGCCAGCCGGTTGCCCGGCTCCAGCCCGGCCACGGGGCTCTCCCGCCAGAGGGCGGCGAGCATCTTGAGGTACGGGGAGCCCTTGGGGGCGGCGGCCTCGTACTGCTCGTGGTGGTAGCCGATGGCGGCCCGCTCGCGGATGATCGAGAAGCGCACCGAGGTGAGCACCTCGTCCTGGGCGATGAGGTCGGCCAGCCAGTCGTTGATGGCCGGCGTGGCCTCCATGTAGGAGGCGGACAGGCCGCGCATGAAGCCCATGTTGAGGACGGAGAGGGCCGTCTTCACGTAGTGCTTCGTCGGGTCGGTGGTGTTGAAGAAGGTGCGGATCGACTGCTGGGCCAGGTAGTCGTCGTCGCCGTGGCCGAGGCACACCAGATTGCGGCGGGCGAGTTCGGCGGCGAAGGTCACCGACAGCTTGTTCCACCACTGCCAGGGGTGGACCGGGATGAGGTGGTAGTCGGCGCGGTCGAGCCCGAGGTCGGCGAGGGTGGCGGCGAACCGGCCGAGGGTGGCCTCGCCGAGCTCGTCGCGCAGCAGCCCGTCGTGGTCGAGGTCGGCGGAGGCGGTGAAGGTGGAGCGGTCGCGCCGGGCGGCCAGCCAGATCAGCCGGACGGGGGTGGCGGCCTCGGGGGCGTACGCGCGGTATTCGGCGATGTCGAAGCCGAGGCGGCCGTTGTTGGCCACGAAGCACGGGTGGCCCTCGGTCATGCCGGTCTCGATGCTCTGGAAGTCGGCGCGGGCCAGTTCGGCGGCGCCGGCCTTGTGACCGGCCAGTTTGAACGCGGTGCCGGAGAGGGTGGAGCTGATCTCCTCCAGGTAGACGGGGAGGATCCGGTCGCTCAGGCCGAGCGCGCCCCGCAGCTCGATGAAGAACTCCAGGGCGTCGAGCGGGAGTTCCTGGTCGCCGCGGCGCCGGATGATGCTGTCGGCGTCGATCTGCCAGTGGTCGAGGGAGAGCAGCCGGGCCGCGAATTCGTAGGTGGTGGTCCCGTCGTCGCTGCTGACGGTGTAGCGGCCGTCGGGCCGGCGCTCGGGGGTGAAGAGGCGCTCGTGCGAGAACTCGGCGAGGCCCTTCCGGACGAGGAGCCGGTTGGCCCGGTCCCAGTGCCGCGGGGTGAGGTGGGCGACGGCGTCGCCGGGTTCGGCCGGGGTGGTGGTCATGCTGCTGCTCCTGGACTGCGCGGCGGAGGCCGGGGTGCGGGTGGCGGCGAGGTACTGCCGGCGCGTGCATATGCTCAGCAGCGCGTCCTTCTCCGGCTTCGCGACGGTCTCGACCGGCTCGAAGCCGACGACCGCGTTGAGCGCGTGGACCGCGGTGTTGCGCACATCGGGCTCGACCACGACGCGGCGGGTGGCCGGGTCGGCGAACAGCAGCTCCATGACGGTGGTGATGACCGCCCGGGTGAAGCCGTGCACGGGGGTGTCGGTGGGCGCGCACAGGAAGTGCATGCCGACGTCGCCGTCCTGCGCCGGGTAGAGGCCGACCAGCTCGACGTGGGCCGGGTCGTAGCGCTCGACCAGGAACGCCGGGGTGCCGTTGTGCAGCCCGATGAAGGCCTCGTGGTGCGGGTGGGCGTCGATCTCCCGGTACTCGTGCTCGACCTCGGCCTGTCCGAGCTCCTGCATGAGCCAGTACGCGGACTTGGGGTGGGTCACCCAGCGGTGCAGCAGGGCGGCGTCGGCGGCCGGGTCGACCGGGCGCAGCGCGAACTCGCCCAGCCCTGCGTCGGTGCGGGTGAAGACGGTGGCGGGGGTGCTCATACGGTCTCGGCCTCCTTCGCGCCGGCGGGCACGCCGAACTCCTGGAAGGCGATCCGCTTCTCGACCGGGTAGACCTCGCGGCCGAGCATCTCGCGGATGATCGCGGAGTTGCGGTAGGCGCCCATGCCCAGGTCGGGCGCGGTGATGCTGTGCGTGTGGGCGGCGGCGTTCTGCAGGAAGATGCCGTTCCCGCCGTGGTCGATGCTGTGGTTGCGGGCCACGTCGTAGCGGCCCTGGGCGTCCCAGGCGATGCGGTCGGTGACCGGGGCCAGGAACTGAGGAACCTCGTAGCGGTAGCCGGTGGCGAGGACCAGGCCCTGGGTGGTGAGGGCGAAGTCCGTGCCCTGCTCCTCCTGGCGCAGGCCCAGGGTGTAGGCGCCGGCGGCCTCGTCGTACGTCGTGCCGGTCAGGGCGGTGTTGGTGAGCAGCCGGGTGGGGCAGGGGCCGCGGCGGTTCTTGATGTAGAGCAGGTCGAAGATCTCGTCGATCAGCTCGGAGTTGATGCCCTTGTAGAGGTTCTTCTGCGAGGTCACCAGCCGGTCGCGGGTGGTCTCGGGCAGCGCGTGGTAGTAGTCGACGTACTCCGGCGACGTCATCTCCAGCGTGAGCTTGGTGTACTCCAGCGGGAAGAAGCGCGGGGACCGGGTGACCCAGGTCAGCTCGTAGCCGTGGGCGTCGATGTCCTGGAGCAGGTCGTAGTAGATCTCGGCGGCGCTCTGGCCGCTGCCCACGACGGTGATGCTGTCCTTGGACTGCAGGGTGTCCTTGCTGTCCAGGTAGCGGGAGTTGTGGATCAGGTCGCCGCCGAGGCCGCGGCAGGACTCGGGGACGTAGGGCGGGGTCCCGGTGCCCAGCACGAGCCGCTTGGCGCGGAAGGTGCGGCGCTCACCGGCGGCGAGGTCGTCGGCGTGGACGACGTAGACCTCGTCGGCCGCGTCGTACTCGACGCTGGTGACCGCGTGGCTGAACCGGACGCTGCTGAGCCGGGCGGCGGCCCACCGGCAGTAGTCGTTGTACTCGCTCCGCAGGGGATAGAAGTTCTCCCGGATGTAGAACGAGTAGAGGTGGCCGGACTCCTTGAGGTAGTTCAGGAAGGAGTACGGCGAGGTGGGGTCGGCCAGGGTGACCAGGTCGGACATGAACGGGGTCTGGAGGGTGCTGGTCTCCAGCAGCATGCCGGAGTGCCAGTCGAAGTCCGGCTTGCTCTCCAGGAACACTCCGTCGAGCTCGTCGATGGGCTCGGTGAGGCAGGCCAGGCCGAGGTTGAAGGGGCCGAGGCCGATGGCGATGAAGTCGTGCGGGGTGGACACAGCGTCTCCCGTGCTGGGGGGAATTCGGTGGGGAAGGGGCTTCAGCCGGCGCGGCGGTGGCTCAGTTCCGGGGTGGCGTGTTCCGCCAGGTACCGGCCGGCGTGCTCGGCGATGAGGTCCAGGACGTGGGCGATGTCGTCGAGCGAGGTCTCCGGGTTGAGCAGGGTGAACTTCAGGTAGTGGCTGCCGTCGACGACCGTTCCGGCGACGATCGCGTCACCGGAGGCGAACAGCGCCTCGCGGGCGTGCAGGTTGACCCGGTCGGTGAGCTCGGGGGTCGCGCCGGACGGCGGCACGTAGCGGAAGACCAGGGTGCTGAGCTGCGGTTCGGTGACGACCTCGAAGCGGGGGTCGTCGTCGAGCAGCTTCCAGCCGTCGGCGGCCCGGTCCACCACCTCGTCGAAGAGCTCGCCGAGGGCGTCGGCGCCCATGATGCGGAGCGTCATCCAGAGCTTGAGCGCGTCGAAACGGCGGGTGGTCTGGATCGACTTGTCGACCTGGTTGGGGATGCGCTTCTTGGCCATCCGCTCCGGGTTGAGGTAGTCGGCGTAGTAGGTGACATGGCCCAGCGTCCGCTCGTCGCGCACGAGGACGGCGCTGGAGCTGACCGGCTGGAAGAACGACTTGTGGTAGTCGACGGTCACGGAGTCGGCGCGCTCTATGCCGTCGAGGAGGTGGCGCCGCCTGGAGACCAGCAGCCCGCAGCCGTACGCCGCGTCGACGTGCATCCAGGTGCCCTCCCGCTCGCACAGGTCGGCGATCTCGGGGAGCGGGTCGATGCTGCCGAAGTCGGTGGTTCCGGCGGTGGCGACGACGGCCATGACCACGAGGCCGTCGCGGCGGCAGCGCTCCAGCTCGCGGGCCAGGGCGACGGCGCTCATCCGCTTGTTCCGGTCGCAGGGCACGGTGACGACCGCGTCCGCGCCGAGGCCGAGGAGGGTCGCGGACTTGGTGATGCTGAAGTGGCCGACCTCGGAGGCCAGGATGCGCAGCTTGGGGAGGATCTCCGGCTTGCGGAGTTCCTTTTCGGAGTTCTTCTGGACGATCCGGCAGGCCTCGTCGCGGGCGAGCAGCATCGCCTGGAGGTTGGACTGGCTGCCGCCGCTGGTGAAGATGCCGTCCGCGGCCCGGCCGAGGCCGATGCGCTCGGCGGTCCAGTCGATCAGGCGGCGCTCCATCAGCGTTCCGCCGGCGCTCTGGTCCCAGGTGTCGAGCGAGGAGTTGACGGCCGAGAGGACGGCTTCGCCGACGACGGCCGGGATGACCACCGGGCAGTTGAGGTGGGCCAGGTAGCGGGGGTGGTGGAAGTACACCGCGTCCCGCAGGTAGACGCTCTCCAGCTCGTCGAGGGCGGCGGACGCGTCGCCCAGGGGCCGGTCGAGGTCGATCGTGTCGACGGTCGGAGCGAGCTGCTCGGGCGAGATCCCCGTGAACGGTCCGCGCACCCCGGTGAGTTTGGCGGCGACGCGGTCGACTCCGTCGGCCACCGCGGTCCGGTACTGCTCCGCGGTGCGGTGGTTCAGCAGGTGGGACCTGCTGTCCGCCGTCCCGGACACGCCTCCCGTCGCGGGTGCGTCGCCGGGGTGCTCGTGGAAACTCACTGTCTGTCCTCCCAGTTGCGGGCGCGGCCGGAAAGATCGCCCGACCTGCGATGACTTAGGTTAGCCTAACCTAAGTTCAACTTCGAATCGGAGGGCGTCCACGCTGTGGACGGCGGGGCCGGACGGCCTCGCACACCGGCCGTCGGACACAGGCGCCCCACCCCGGAACCGGGTGCTCCGGCCAGGACGCACACCGATGGACCGGACCCTTGCGAGTCCGGTCCCCCTCTTCCTCTTCTCCGGCCCCTCCGCCCAACTCCCGGAGGGAACCGGCCCCTCCGCCTCCGCCGCGGCGGAAACCGGAGGCCGTGCCGCCGGCCGGCCGGCCCGAGGGTCGTGCACCGGGCCCGGGGTTCACCCGGGCCCGGCCTCAGCGTTCGGTGGCCGCCCCGGACAGCGCCTCCGCCAGCAGGGCCTCCTCGGAGGTGCCCCGGCGCCAGTAGCCACTGAAGGTGACCTGACGGCGGTCGAAGCCGCGCTCCCCCACGAGGTGGCGGCGGAGCGCCCGGACGGTCCCGGACTCGCCCGCGATCCAGGCGTACGGGACACCGTCCGGCAGTGCGGCCTCCCGCACCGCGTCGAGCAGCGGGCGGTCGGACCCGGACGGACCGCGGCGGACCAGCCAGGTGATCTCGGCGTCGGCCAGGGTGGACAGCCGCTGGATGTCCTCGGCGTGCGGGACCTCGATCCACACCGCGGCCCGGACGCCCGGGGGCAGCCAGGCCAGGATGCCGGCGACGGCCGGCAGTGCGGTCTCGTCGGCCGTCAGCAGCACCCAGTCGGTCCCGGCGGGCGGCCGGAACCCGACGCTCTTGTTGTCCTCGACGGCCGGACCGAGCAGCACCACCGGGTCGCCGGGCCGGGCGCGGCCCGCCCAGCGGGAGGCCGGCCCGAGGTCGCCGTGCAGTGCGAAGTCGACGTCCACCTCGCCGGATTCACGGCGGTGCTCCCGCACGGTGTAGGAGCGCATGACGGCCCGGACCGCGGGGTCCATGGCCCGCCACTCGGCGAACCAGCCATCGCCCGCCCCGGTGGGGACCACCGGGACGAGCTGCCCGGGGTGCGGCAGGAAGAGCGAGAAGCTCTGGTCCCGGCCGCCTCCGGCGAAGTCCCGCAACTGGTCACCGCCGAAGGTGACCCGGACCATGGACGGTCCGAGGCGTTCGCTCCGCAGCACATACGCGTCGAAGAAGCGGAACGGGGCGGCGGTGGCGGTGGCAGTGGTCATGCGGGAACTCCTCCCGGTGGTGGGGGTCAGCGGACCTTCTTGGCGCCCTCGACGGCCTTGGCCAGGTCCTCCAGGAGCGGCGCGGAGCCGGCCCAGGAGAAGCGGGGGACGGCGTTCCAGGAGGCGACCTGGTCGGCCTTGACCGCGGGCAGCTTGGACCAGGAGGGCTTGGACTCCAGGGCCTTGGGCTGCAGCGCGCTGGTGCGGTTGTCGAGCAGGATCAGGTCCGCGTCGTACTTGTCGGCGTTCTCCCAGCTCAGGCTCTCGAAGTAGCCGCCCTTGTCGAGCTTGTCCGGGACGACGAAGTCGATGCCGAGCTCACGGAAGTACATGAGGTCGGTGTTGAGCTTCGGGTTCGACACGTAGAAGAGGTCGGCGCTGCCGGAGGCGGCCATGACCTTGAGGCCGCCGGCCGCCTTGGCCGCCTTGCGCAGCCGCTCGGCCGCCGCCTCGAACCGGGCCTTGGCGTCGGTGACCTTCTTGGCCTTGAGGTCGGCGCCCAGGGACTCGGCGAGCTTCGCGTAGCGGCGGATCGGCTCCGGCAGCGGGACCCGGGCGGTGGTGATGGCGACGCTGGGGGCCAGCTTGAGGATCTTCTTCTGGCTCTCCGCCGGGACGTACCAGAGGGCCCCCGGGTCGTACATGTGCGTGACGAGCAGCTCGGGGCGCAGCGCCGCGTACTTCTCGATGTTGAACTCGCCCCAGACGTTTCCGAGGATCTTCACCTGGTCGACATCGAGGTCGCCCGCCTGCGGGTCGGGCTTGCCGTTCTTCAGCTTGGTCTCGCCGAAGACGCCGACGAGTTCCTCGTCGAGCCCGAAGTCGTGCAGTGCGGCGGCGGTTCCGGTGAAGGCGACGATGCGCTTGGGGGTGCTCTTGGCGGTGACCTTCTTGTTACGGTCGTCGGTGAACGACCAGGCTCCGCCCTTGTCCCCGCCCTGGGACGAGGCCGAACCGCCCTCGCCGCAGGCGGCGACCAGCGCGCCGAGCCCGACGGCGCCGCCCGCTGCGAGCAGCCCACGGCGGGACAGAGAGGTGGTTCCACGGGGGTGCGACATGGCAGAGTCTTTCTCTCGTGCGGTAGGGGCCCGGAAGGCCGAACGCCGGTTAGGTTAACCTAGCCTAAGTTCATATCGATAGGTCGACCGGCCCCCCAACCGGAACGGCCCGTACCGGAGCCCGTACGTGTCCTTCACCAAGTCACCGCCGGCTGCCGGGGATTCGACGGCCGAGCCGCCGCCGCGCACCCGCCCGCCCGGCGGACGCCGGTCGGTGCGCGCCGCCGGCCTCCTCGGTTCCCTGTTGATCCTGCTCGCCGTCCTGGCCCTGAGCATCGCGGTCGGGTCCAAACCACTGTCGCTCGGAGAGGTCTGGAATGCCCTCTTCGATCCACACTCTCCCGATTACGCCGTCGTGCACGACATGCGGCTTCCGCGCACCGCGATGGGCCTGCTGGCCGGGGCCGCGCTCGGCCTGGCCGGCGGGGTGATGCAGGCGCTGACCCGCAACCCGCTCGCCGACCCCGGTCTGATGGGCATCAACGCCGGCTCCTCCGCGGCCGTCGCCTCGGCGATCGCCCTGCTGGGCGTGGGCACCTTCGACGGCTACATCTGGTTCGCGTTCCTCGGCGCCGCCGTCGTCTCCGTCCTGCTGTACACGGTCGGCGGGGGCCGCGGGGCCACCCCGGCCCGGCTGGCGCTGGCCGGCGCGGCGCTCAACGCCACCCTCTACTCGTATGTGAGCGCGGTGATGCTGCTCGACTCGGCGTCCCTGGAGCGCATGCGCTTCTGGACGGTGGGCTCGCTCGCCGACGCCCAGGCGGGGACCGTGGTGAAGGTGGCGCCGTTCGTCCTGGCGGGCCTGCTGCTGTCGCTGGCCCTGGCCCGGCCGCTCAACGCCCTGGCGCTGGGCGACGATTCGGCGCGGGCACTCGGCTCACGCCCCGCCCGGATCCGGGTGGGCGCCATCGTCGCCGTCACCGTGCTGTGCGGAGCGGCCACCGCGGCCTGCGGGCCGATCGTCTTCGTCGGGCTGATGGTGCCGCACATGGTGCGCGCCCTGACCGGCCCCGACCTGCGCTGGCTGCTCCCCTACTGCGCGGTGCTCGCGCCGGTGCTGCTGCTCGGCGCGGACGTGCTGGGGCGGGTCGCCGCGCGGCCGAGCGAGCTCCAGGTGGGCATGGTCACCACGGTGCTGGGCGGCCCGCTCTTCCTCTACTTCGTCCGGCGGCGGAAGGTGGCACGGGCATGAGCGTCCTGCGAATCTCGGACGGCGTCTCGCTGCGCTACCGCCCCCGGGCGCTGCTCATGGGCACGGTGTGCGCCCTGCTGGCCCTTGCCCTCGGCGTCCTGGCGATCGGCAGCGGCGACTACCCGATGGGCCCGGGCCAGGTGCTGCAGACCCTCGCCGGGAACGGCGCCCCCGCGGACGACTTCATCGTCAACGAGGTGCGGCTGCCCCGGGTGGTCACCGCCCTCCTGGTGGGCGGCGCGCTGGCGCTGGCGGGAGCGGTCTTCCAGTCCCTGGTCCGCAATCCGCTGGGCAGCCCCGACGTGCTCGGGTTCACCCAGGGCGCGGCCACCGGCGCGCTCGCCGCGGTCGTCCTCTTCGGCGGCGGCAGCCTGGCACTCGCCGGCGGGGCGGTGGCCGGAGGCGTGGTCACCGGCGCCGCCATCTACGCCCTCGCCTGGCAGCGGGGCCTCCACGGCTACCGGCTCATCCTGGTCGGCATCGGCGTCGCGTCCATCCTCACCGGCGTCAACGGCTATCTGCTGACCCGGGCCAAGATCGAGGACGCGGCGCGGGCCGTGCTGTGGCTCACCGGGAGCCTCGACGGCCGCGACTGGGACAACGCCACCCCGCTCCTGGTGACCATGGCGGTTCTGGTGCCGCTGGTCGTCCTCGGCTGCGGACGGGCCCTGCGGATGCTGGAGATGGGCGACGACGCCGCGGCGGCCCTGGGGGTCCCGGTGGAGGCGGTCCGGCTGTCCCTGCTGGGTGCCGCGGTGGTGCTGGCGGCCGTCGCGGCCTCCGCCGCCGGACCGGTCGCCTTCGTCGCCCTCACCGCACCCCAGCTGGCCCGCCGGCTGACCCGGGCCCCGGGCCCGAACCTGGTGCCCTCGCTGTGCATGGGGGCCGCGCTGCTGGTCGGCGCGGACTGGATCGCCCAGCGGATCTTCGCCGGGCACCAGCTGCCGGTGGGTGTGGTGACCGGTGTGCTGGGCGGCGGATACCTGGTGTGGCTGCTCGCCACCGAGCGCAGGGCGGGCCGGATATGAGCGAGCCACGGACGAGCGACACGAGCACGGGCGAGAACGGAGAGCGAACCATGGACGGCGCCGGAACGCGGCTGAGCGGCAGCGGGCTGACCCTCGCCTACGAGCGGCGGACGATCGCCGAGGACCTGACGGTCGCGATACCGGACGACTCCTTCACCGTCGTCGTCGGGCCGAACGCCTGCGGCAAGTCCACCCTGCTGCGGGCCCTGTCGCGGATGCTGAAGCCGGCCTCGGGCACCGTGCTGCTGGACGGGCAGGACATCTCCCGGACCCCGGCGCGCAAGGTGGCGCAGACCCTGGGCCTGCTGCCGCAGTCGTCCATCGCCCCGGACGGAATCACCGTCGCCGACCTGGTGTCCCGGGGGCGCTACCCCCACCAGGGGCTGCTGCGCCAGTGGTCGAAGGAGGACGAGCGGATCGTCACCGAGTCCATGGCGTCGACCGGGGTCGCGGACCTGGCCGACCGGCTGGTCGACGAGCTCTCCGGCGGGCAGCGGCAGCGGGTGTGGATCGCCATGGCGCTCGCCCAGCAGACGCCGCTGCTGCTCCTGGACGAGCCGACGACCTATCTCGACATCGCCCACCAGATCGAGGTGCTCGACCTGTGCGCCCGGCTCCACGAGGAGCAGGGCCGCACCCTGGTCGCCGTGCTGCACGACCTGAACCAGGCGGCCCGGTACGCGACGCATCTGATCGCGATGCGGGACGGCCACGTGGTCGCGGAGGGCGAGCCGCGGGAGATCGTGACGGCGGAGCTGGTGGAAGAGGTCTTCCGCCTGCCCTGCCAGGTGATCGACGACCCCGAGACCGGGACACCCCTGGTGGTCCCCGCCGCCCGACGGCGCACCGGGACCCGGCCGGCGGACTCGGCCGAACGGGTGACGGCTTCGGGGTGAGCCGGGCCCGGGGAGCGGGACGGAATCCCTGATCGAGGGTGCTCGTGCGTGCCGGATGGTGCTGTCCTTGCAGGTCAGCGCTATCCGGCAGGTCGTTTGATCCTGCTCGTGACGGCTGGCTCTGGCCGATGTCCTCGTAGCCCCGTGACTGTGTGTTCAGTCCAAGTCCGGACGGCGGCGCTGCCCGGCGCGATGGCGTTCAGCGCGGTCCCGAACTCCTGGAGCAAGTGCGCCACGCGAGCGTGTTGGGCAGCGATGTCGGAGGGAATCCTCACCGCCGTGGCGATTGCTGGTTCGAGATCGCCTTGCCCGAGCTGAGCGATGGCAAGCCGGGCGGTATTGATGGCACGGTCCCGCTGCATCTGAGGGAGGAGCAGAGCCAGACTACGGTGTGCGTGTGTCTCGGCCTGCTCGAATTCGCCGAGGCGCAGATATGCGGAGAGAGCCAGTGTTTCGAGTTCCGCTCCATTGCTGGCCGCAGTCATCCACGCCGGACGGACGAGAGCAGGATCAGCGCGTTCGAGTGCGTCCTGAGCGCAACCGAGGGCGCGTTGGACGGCGACGGTGTCGCCGGTGAAGCCGTAGGTGGCGGCCTGGCGCGCATGTCCCAGGCAAGCGAACAGGGGGTCGCGGCGGGTGAGGTGCAAGCTGAGGGCGACATCGTTCGCGGCGAGGGAGTCGGCCGGTCGGCCCACGTGCCGGTACAGGGTTCCCGCGTGACTCCAGATGCGGAACTTGATCGTAGGCTCGCCCGACATCTCGGCCAGTGCCTGGGCTTCCCGCATGTGCGCCTTGGCCACGTCGTAGCGTCGGCCGTCGATCGCGGCCCACATGGCGGAAGAGCGGAACGCCGCGGCGGAGGCATAGAGGTTGCTGCGCACGCGCTGGCTGGCACCACCCGCGTTCTGGAGGTTGAGTGTCTCATCGGCGAGCGCGGCGGCCTGCCGTTCGATGCCCAGTTGTCCGCCATGCCGGTGGTCGCTGGCGACGATCTCGGCGAAGCGCTTGTTCAGTCGGTTGACGTCGCTCATGCCGATTCGGCGCGGTGACGCGGTTCCTGGTGCGGCTGCTGCGCCGGCCGCCGCTGCGATGCCGCCGACGAGGGTACGGCGCTTCATGTCGGGCTCCTCTAGCTGCGGCGACGCTGGGGCGGGTGCAGGTCGGCCCCGCGGCACGAACCCCAAAGCGACGGCGGGTAATCCGGTGACGGCCTCAAGTGCGGTACGTGTTGCCGACTTCGGCCAGGAAACCCGGCCCGCTTTCCACGCCCGGACCGATGACCCGTCGAGCCCGCCTAGGTGTCCCGTCAGCTCTTCAACAGCCCTGTTCACCGCGTCGGCCAGGCTGTTGGAGCTGTATCCGTGCTCGGTCATCCACGCCTCAAGGACGGTATTGCGGATCGCGTCCATGCGGGCACGGTAGCCCGCGCACTCTCCACCCGCCAGGTAAAGGAACGGCCAAATCGCCCTAGGGCATGCCGTCAGGTGAGCGGCTCAACGCCCTAACCAGGGCGCCAGGCAAGGGAGTTGTCTGGGTATCGGTCACTCCCCGCGAGCGGCTGTTGACGGCTCGGTTCGCCCCTGAAGAGCACAAGGGGTGGAGCGGGCGCCGAGACGACACGAAAGCGCGCATCGTGAGTACTGCCGCAATGAACGAACCGCCCGAGGGCACGGCCGCGCCAGACGCCCCCGTCCCCATCGACGGAGCCACCATCCAAGCCACCATCGACCAAGCCTTACGAACCGGAACCGGCCGCCTCGTCATGGACGAGTTGACCGAGCTCGAAGCCCGCCTGCGCGGGCACATCGAGCTGCTACTCCCCGACGCCGAAGCCGCGGCCGACCGGCTCTGGCGCGGCAGCACCACGTGGTACACCGCCCGTGCCCGACTCGACAGCATCCACCACCAGGTGAAGCAGGGACTCGGCAAGGGGCCACTCGCCGCCCACATCCAGGTGGACGCACTCGCCCGCGATTGCCACTGGCTCCTGGTCCACCACCAGCACCGGCAGCAAGCGTGACCGCCGAACGGTGGTGCCACTGGCACCAGGGCCTTACGGACCAGCCCACCCTCATCGCCCTGATCGAGACCGGCTCCGGCCCCGGCGGCATCCTCTACGCCTGTCCGGACTGCATGAGCATCTACCGACTCCGGCCCCTCGACCCGGCCGTCAGGTGCGGCCCCGTCTACGAACGCCGCCGCACCTGAGACAGGGCCGCCGGCGGCATTCCCCCTCCGCCGGCGGCCCCCACCTCTACCCCGCATGCGACACCCGCCGCGGCGTGGCCATGCCCTCGTCATGAAGGAGTGAAGACCCATGAGCGACTACAAGGAGTACAGCGACAGGGCCGAGGTCAAGGGGCACAAGAAGCCCGGCCCCGGCGGCGACCAGGGGAACGGGACGAGCTCCGGCTGTATGGTCGTAGCGCCCATCCCGGCCATCCTCGCCGGGGTCGCCGTCCTGGTGTTACGGGAGGTTCTGCGATGACCAAGCCGCCTCACACCTGTCCGCAGTGCGGCCGTCCGGACTGCAGTCCGCCGGACCCGTCCACGCTCGGCGTGCCGAACTGGCTGTGGTCGCTGCTGGTCATCGTGGGGTTCGCGGTTGCTCTGCTCGGGTACACCGCCGCCCAGCGCTGAGCCCGCGGCCGGTGCACCGGGCCGACGACCACGGCTTCCGTCCCTGCTCGCGCGCCAGATGGATCTTCGTGACCCGCCGCCCCGGGCCCCGGACCGGGGGACCTTCCCGGACTCCCGGTGGAGCCTGCGAGTACGTACCCGGGGGCAGGTCCCCGCAGGCACGTCCCCGCAGGCAGGGACGGCGTACCGGACCTAGGCTGGAGGGACCGGCGTCATTGCGGAGGTGCGTCATGGGCCGTAGCCACCACTTCCACCTCGATCATCACGGTCACTCGATCACCGTGAACGTCCGTCCCGGCCGGACGAGCCGGATCGAGCTGCTGGTCGACGGCAAGGAGGTCTTCCGTCAGCGCGTGCAGGGCACGGGGACCAGCGTGCTGACCGGCGAACTGCCCGGCGACCCTCCCGTGCCGTTCCGGGTACTCGTGCACCAGCCGCGCCTCGGGGCACTCATCCCCCGGTGCAGCCTGGAGGTCGACGGCGTCGAGCAGCCCATGCCGGAGCGCGCGGTGGTGTGAGCCGTTCCGCCGTCCGCCACCGTGATCAGGATCTCTTCCGCTCGCTGGTCCGGGTCCGGCGAGCGCTCGCGTTCAGGGGCAAGCGCTGATCACGGGCACCGTTGAGCGTTCCGGGACCATCCGACGTATGCAACTCCGTGCGACCGGTGCGAGCTTGGCAGGTGATCAGTTTCAGCCCCGTCGCTCCGCGGAGCGGGGCGGGGTGCGACGATGACCGGACCATGAGGACGGGGACTGAGCTGCGAGCACTGCGCACGGCGGTGTTCGCGTCGGTGTGCGCGCTGCTCTCCGCGCTGGGGCACGCGTCGATGTCGGGTGCCCCGCTGCCCTGGTGGGTGGTGGCCGGCGCCGCCGCCCTGACGGCAGCCGGGGTGTGGCGGCCGTCAGGGCGGGAGCGAGGCTCTCTCCGGGTCGGTGCGACCGCGCTGGCGACGCAGGCCCTGCTCCACGGGGTGTTCTCGCTGGTGCAGGTCCTCCTCCGTCCCGTCCCCTCCCGGTCGTTCGCCGGACAGTGGCTGGCGCAGCTGCTGTGCGCGCCTCCGCACCCGGCCGACGCCATGCACGGGGGCGCCATGAACGGGGGCGCGGCACAGGCCGGGCGGAGCGGCGGAGTTGCCGATGTCCTGGCCCACGGGTCCGGCGGTGGTACGTCCCCGGTGGACCACGGCGGGCCGGCCGGTCATGCGCAGCATCTCGCCCACGGGGCCGCCGATCCCATGGCGGGCATGGACGGGATGCACGCGGCGATGGACGGCTTGGCGGCGGGCGGCGGGGCCGTCGGCATGGTCGCGGTCCATGTGCTGATCGCGCTCGTCGGTGCGGTCTGGCTGTCCGGTGCGGAGCGGGCGACCTTCCGGCTGCTCCGGGCGGTGTCCGCCCGGCTGTTCGCGCCGTTCGCCCTCGTCGTGGGCGGTGCCGCGCCGGTGCCGGACCCGCTCCCGGCCCGACGGGCCGCGCGGGAGACCCGGCCGCCGCTCCCCCGGCTGCTGCTCGTCCACGTCATCTCGACCCGGGGTCCGCCGCGCGTGCTCGCTGTCCGCTGACAGCACGGAGCCATCGGCCGACGGGCGCGGCGAGCCGCCGTATCCGCCCCGGCCGTCCATTCCACCGGTCCGCCCTCGGCAGTGACCGGCACACGCGAAGGACCTCGCACGATGACACCTGCCTGCACACCTGCCCGGACCCGGGCGACAGGGGCGAAACGGGCGCCGCGGACGGCTCCGGCCGTCCCGCGCACCGGACCGCGGCTCGCGGGGCGACCGCGCCGCTCAGCCGACGCGCGACTCCCCCTGTCCCGCGCCTCCCGGCTCCCCGTCCCCGTCGAGCGCGGTTCGCAGCGCGGCGAGCAGGCCGTCGGCTCCGGGATCCGGCTCCTCGGCGGAGCCGGTGAACTCCCGCAGCCGCTGAACCTGCCGCTCCCAGCGGCGGCACTCCGGACAGCCCGCCAGATGCGCGTCGAGCGCCGGACCGTCGACGTCCGGCGGCAGTGCCTCGCCATCGGCGCGGGCGGAGAGGGCGGTGCGGATCCGGGAACACTGCATGCCCCCATCCTCTCCGAGGCGTACGACGGACGGCGACACTCCGGCGAGGAGGCGGCCCATGCGTGACGACGCGCAGGTGACGGCCTGGGCGCTGGCCGCCCGCTCCGGGGACCGCGAGTCCGTGGACGCGTTCGTCCGCAGCACCCAGCTCGACGTCCGCCGGTACGTCACCCACCTCAGCGGCGACGCCCAGGCCACGGACGATCTGGTCCAGGACACCTATCTGCGGGCGCTGCGCAGCCTCCCGGGCTTCGAAGGCCGGTCGTCGGCGCGCACCTGGCTGCTGACGATCGCCCGCCGGGTGGTGGCCGACCGGATCCGGGCCACGTCCGCGCGCCCGCGGCTGGCGGGGGTCGAGGACTGGCAGTCGGCGGCGGAACGGGCCCAGCCGCGCGGGCTACCCGGCTTCGACGAGGGCGTGGCCCTCTCCGAGCTGCTGTCGGTGCTGCCGGCGGGGAGGCGGGAGGCGTTCGTGCTGACGCAGCTCCTCGGGCTGCCGTACGCGGCGGCGGCCGCGGTGGCCGACTGCCCCATCGGGACGGTGCGTTCCCGGGTCGCGCGGGCCCGGGAGACGCTCGTCTCCCTGCTCGACGCGGCGGAGGAGGACACCCCGGACTCCCCGGACATCCCGGAGGGCTCGCGGGCGACGGAGCCGGTGGCGCGGCCCGCTCCGGCCGTGCGGAAGCGCCGGCCGGCGCTGCTCGCCGGCGCGTCTCGCTGAGCCGGTCTCGCTGAGGCCGTCTCGCTGAGCACGTCACGGCCGGACGCGGGGAGCGGGCTTCGGTGAGGATGCCGTACGCCTACTCCCCGCGGCGCGGGAGCCGGAACCGGGCCGGGCACCGGGGCGTCCGGTCCGCCCGGCGTCCCCGGATGTCGGGAGCCGGGGAGGCGGGCGAACCGGGGAGCCGGGCCGGCCGGGGCGGCGCCGACGGGTCCGCTCGTCCGGCCCCGGTCGCCCCTGACCGCGCCTTTCGTTCATCCAGCTCCGGCCGCCCCGGCCCGCAGCTTCATTCATCCGACCCCCGTCGCCCCCGCCCGCACCGTCGTTCGTCCGGCCCCGGTCGCCCCCGCCCGCATCGTGGTTCGTCCGGCCCCCGTCGTCCCGGACGGCAACTTCCCCGGAATCTCTGCCGATCGACGGGAACTCCCGTGCGGTTTCGCCCGACCTCTGTACCGACGCGCCGACACCCGCGCGCGGAACAGAGGAAGGAGGCGGTGATGCAGCAGGACACGGGGAGCGATGAGTCCGACCGGTGGAGCCTGGTCGCGGTCGCCGGGATTCTCTCCTTCGTCGCCATGCTCGACATGAGCATCGTCAATGTGGCGCTGGCCGACATCGGGGAGAGCTTCGCGGTTCCCGCCGAGACCGCCCAGTGGGCCGTCCTGGGTTATCAACTGCCGGTGGTGGCCCTGCTGCTGCCCGCCGGGCGGTGGCTCGACCGGGTGGGGATGCGCCCCGCGCTGCTCACCGCGGTCGCCGGGTTCGCGCTGGCCGCCGCGGCGGCCGCCCTGGCCCCGGCCGTGGGGTGGCTGATCGGAGCACGGCTGCTGCAGGGCGCCTTCGGGGCGCTGCTGTTCGTGCTGATGCCGGTGCTGGCCACCCGGGCGGTGCGCCCCGAGGTGCGGGGCCGGGCGATGAGTGTGCCGGCGACGCTCGGCCCGCTCGGCGCGGTCAGCGGACCGGCCCTCGGCGGGCTGCTGCTGGACTACGGGGGCTGGCGCACGGTGCTGCTGGTGAAACTGCCGTTGTGCCTGATCGCCTGGGCCATCGCGCGTGCTGTGCTGCCCCGCGGCGGGCGGCTGGCCGCCCCGGGCCGGCGGGAGGCCGTGGACGCCGCCCTGATCGCGGGCGCGGTGGCGGCGGCGCTGCTGGCCCTGACGCTGGCCCCCGGGTCGCCGCGGTGGGGGTGGGCGGCCCTGCTCGTGGTCCCCCTGGTGGTGGCCTGGGCGCGCGGTCCGGGCGGCCGGCCCGTCCTGGCGGTGCTGCGGGAGGCACGGACGTACGGCACGCAGGGCGCGGTTCTGGCACTCGGTGCGGCGTTCGCCGCGGTGCACTACGTGACCGCGCTCCATCTCCAGCGCGACGACGGCCTGAGCGCCTCGGTCACCGGACTCACCCTGCTCGCCTTCCCGCTGGGCATGGCGCTGGCCGGGCCGGTGGGCGGCCGGCTGGCGGACCGCTGGAGCCCCCGGCCGGTCGCGGTGGCCGGCGGCGTCCTGGTGGCCGTCGGCTTCGTCCTGCTGGCGGCCGGGGACGACTGGCAGCCGGTGCGGATCGCCTGGCAACTCGGCATCGCCGGGCTGGGCATGGGCCTCTACGGCGGTCCCGCGCAGTTCCTGGTGATGAGCGCGGTGCCCGCCGCACAGCTGGCCACCGCCGGGTCCACGGTGCAGCTCGCGCGCAGCCTCGGCTTCACCCTCGGCCCGGCCCTGGCGACCGCGGTGTGGGGGCTGTCCGGGCCGGGTGCCTCCGGCGCACGGACCGCTCTGGCCGCCGCCGCGGTCGCGGCGTGCGCGGCGGTTCCGCTGCTCGCGCTGCGGCCCGGTCCGCGGAGAGCCGGTGCCGCGGCGGTGCGGCAGGGCTGAGGGCGCGGGCCTCCGGGTTCCGGCCGGCCCGGCTCCTGTCCCTCCGGCCCCGCCGGCTTCCGGCCCGTCCCGCTCCTGCCCCGGTTCCGCCACCCTCCGGCGGCCCCGTGCCCGGCGGCCACCCGCCCTCGGATCCCCTGTCTCCCCTTCCCCCTCCCCCGACAGCAAAGGAGCCGCGCCATGTGCGGCATCGCAGGCTGGGTCTCGTTCGACGAGGACCCGCGCCGTCAGGCCCCGGTCATCGAGCGGATGACCGCGTCCCTCGCCCTCCGCGGACCGGACGCCTCCGGGGTCTGGTGCGGCCCCAACGCCGCTCTCGGCCACCGGCGGCTCGCCGTGCTCGACCTCGAGGGCGGGGTCCAGCCGATGACCGCCGGGCCGGAGGGCGCGGAGGTGGTGCTGAGCTACAGCGGCGAGGTCTACAACCATGAGGAGCTGCGGACCGAACTGCGGCGCCGGGGCCACGACTTCCGCACCCGGAGCGACACCGAAGTGGTGCTCCGGGCCTATCAGGAGTGGGGTGACGCGCTCACCGAGCGGCTGGAGGGGATGTACGCGTTCGCCGTCTGGGACAGCGAACGGCAGCGGCTGCTGCTGGTCCGCGACCGGCTGGGCGTCAAACCCCTCCACTGGGCCCGGATCCCCGGTGGCCTGGTCTTCGGCTCCGAGCCGAAGGCGCTGTTCGCGCACCCCGCGGTCCGGCCGCGGGTGGACGCGGACGGCCTGCGCGCGGCGTACAGCCTGCTGTTCTCCACCGGCCCCACGCTCTGGGCCGGGGTGCGGGAAGTGGAGCCGGGCGGCATCACCGTCCTGGACCGCGGCGGCGTGACCGAGCGGCGCTACTGGCAGCTGGAGGCCCGGCCGCACACCGATAGCCCGGAGGAGACCGTCGAGGAGGTGCGGAGCCGTCTGGACCGGGCCGCCCGTGCCCAGCTCGCGGCCGACGTCCCCCGCTGCACGCTGCTCTCCGGCGGGCTCGACTCCACCGTCCTCACCGCACTGCTGGCGGACGAACTCCGGCTCCGGGAAGGGCCCGAGGCCCGGCTCCGCTCCTACGCCGTCGACTACAGCGACCAAGCCGAGCGGTTCACCGGCGATGTGCTGCGCACCGGCCACGACACGCCGTACGCCACCGAGGCCGGGGCGTTCATCGGCACCGACCACAGTACCGTCGTCCTCGATCCGCGCGCCCTGCTCGATCCCGAGCACCGCACGGCCGTGGTCGCCGCGCGGGACTCGCCCATCGGTGTCGGGGACATGGACACCTCCCTTTACCTGCTGTTCGGCGAGATCGCCCGGCATTCGACGGTGGCTCTCTCGGGGGAGGCGGCCGATGAGGTCTTCGGCGGCTACCCCTGGTTCCACAGCCCCCGGGCGCTGGCCGCCGACACCTTCCCGTGGCTGCTCGTCACCGGCGACGAGGCCGCCATGCCGCTGCACCCCGATCTGGCGGACACGCTGGCCATCGGCGCGTTCCAGCGGGACACCTACCGGGACGCGCTGGCCGCCGTGCCCCACCTGGACGGCGAGTCCCCGGTGCAGCACCGGCAGCGGGAGATGCAGCACCTCTCGCTCACCCGCTGGCTGCGTCAACTGCTGCACCGCAAGGACCGGTTGAGCATGGCCCAGGGGCTGGAGGTCCGGGTGCCGTACTGCGACCACCGCCTCGTCGAGTACGCCTTCTCCACCCCGTGGGAGCTGCAGAGCTCCGACGGCCGGGAGAAGAGCCTGCTGCGGGCGGTGGGCACCGGTCTGGCGCCGCACTCCGTGCTGCACCGGGCGAAGAACCACTACCCGGCCACCCATCACCCCGACTACAACCGCGGCCTGCAGGACATGGCGCGCGACGCCCTGGGGGCGCACGGCGGGACGGTCCGCGATCTCGTCGACGAACGCGCCGTCAAGCCCTGCCTGGACACCGACCCCGCACAGCTGGAGTGGGGAGACCGGCTGCGGCTGGAACGGGTCGTCGACCTCGCCCTGTGGCTGGGCCACCACCGGCCCGAACTCGTCCTCTGACCACGCCGGTCCCCGCCGCCGTCCACCCGCCCCGGCTCCCGGGAGCGCCCTCCGGTCCGGTTCAGCGAGCCGCTTTCCGGTCCCTTCCCTCGATTCCGTCCGCCGATCCCCGCAGGTTCCGCCTATCCCCGCAGGTCAGGAGCGACCGCCATGACACAGCCCGACCCCGTGCCGCTGCACGGCGCCGACTACAAGCGCGACCCCTATCCGCTGTACGAAACCCTCCGCGCCGAGGGCCCGGTCCACCGGGTGCGCTTCCCCAGCGGAGTGGCCGCCTGGCTGGTCACCGGCTACGAGGCCGCCCACCGGGCGCTGAACGACGAGCGGCTGGGCAAGCACCACTCCCGGGGCAACGCCGCCTGGCGCCGGCGCGCGTCGATCATGCCGGAACCGCAGCACTCCCAGCTCCAGGTGCATCTGCTGCACCAGGACCCGCCGAAGCACACCACGATGCGCCGGCTGGTCCTCGACGCGTTCGCGCCGCGGCGGGTCGAGGCCCTGCGCCCCCGGTTCCGGGCCATGGCCGACGCGCTGCTCGACGCGGTGCCCGCGGGCGGCGGCATGGACGCGGTGTCCTGTTTCGCCGCCCGGTTCCCGTTCCAGGTGCTGGCCGAGGTCATCGGGCTGGCGCCGGAGCTGGCCGGGCGGTTCGACCGCGACTGGGGGAAGGTCGTCCAGCCCGTGGGCCCGGACGACCCCGGCCGCCCCGCGTACGAGGCACGGCTGCGCGCCCTCCAGACGTACATCGCCGATGTCGTGGCCCATCAGCGGGCGCACCCCTCGGAGGAGTTGCTCGGCCGGCTGGTCGCGGCCCGGGACAGCGGGGAGCTGAGCCAGGAGGAGCTGGACTCCATGATCTTCCAGCTGCTGGTGGCCGGCCAGGAGCCGGTGACCAACCAGATCACCACCGCCCTCGTCGCCCTGCTGCGCCATCCCGAAGAGCTGCAGCGGCTGCGCGCCGAGCCGGAGATCCTCCCGCGGGCGGTGGAGGAACTGCTCCGCTACGACAGCGCCTTCGAGCTGACCACCTGGCGGTTCTTCGCCGAGGACGCCGATCTGCACGGCACCCGGATCCCGGCCGGCGACTCGGTGATCGTCTCGCTCTGTGCGGCCAACCGTGACCCCGAGCGCTTCCCCGACCCGGACCGGCTGGACTTCGACCGGTCACCCAACCCGCATCTCGCGTTCGGGCACGGCATCCACTTCTGCCCGGGTGCGGCGCTGGCCCGCATCGAGCTCCAGGTGGCGATCGGGACGCTGGTCGAGCGGCTGCCGGGGCTGCGGCTCGCCGTGCCGGAGGACGAACTGCGGTGGATTCCGGCGGTCCTGGCGCGCGGGGTGAACGAACTCCCGGTCACCTGGACGCCCGGGGGCTGCCCGGTCACCGGTGCGTCCGGCGGACACGGCGGGGGTGCCCGTGCCGAGACCTGCCCCGACGTCCCGGGAGGGGATGTGCGGGGGGACGGGCACCGCCCCGGCTCGTAGGGCGCGCCCGGCCCCGCTGTGCGGGGCGTGCCGGGTCCTCTCCGTTACGGCTTGCCCGCAGGTCCCCGGTCCGCGGGCGCCCCGATACGCGGGCGCCCCGGCCCGTCCAGCCGCCCCTCGGTCCGTCCACCGGTCCCCGGTCCGTTTCTTCAGCCGGTGCGTGTCCCCGTGTCACCGGCTCCCGACCGGGGGCGCCGTCCCCCACCACCCCCGTCCCACCCAGGAGTTCCCCGATGGCGTCTGCCGGCACCGTACTCACCGGCCCCGTTGCCCACCCGTCACCGTCCCCGGCCGAGCGGAGGACCTGCGCGGCGATCCTGTCGCTGCTGCTGCCGCACCGGCGCACCGTGGACACCGCTCCGGTGCCCCCGGACCTGCCGGCCGCGTTCCCCGAGCAGACGCGCCAGCTCGCCCCGTTCGTCGCGGCCGGGGAGCCGGTGCTGTTCACCCTCCCCGGCTTTCCCTGCAAGTCCCCCAACCCGGCCAAGGTCCTCGGCCATCTGCCGGACGAGGGCGAACGGCGGTCACTGCGCTTCCTGGACCGGCTGTGCGCCCGGATCGCCGCGGTGCATCCGCCCGGCGCGCGCATGCTCATCTGCTCCGACGGCCATGTCTTCGGGGACCTCATCCGGGTCTCCGACGCGCACATCGACGCCTACGGGGACGGCCTGCGGGCGATGATCCGGGACGAGGGCCTGAGCCATCTGGACACCTTCGACCTGCGGGACGTCTTCGGCGACCTGCCGTGCGAGCGGAAGCGAACCGAGGTCCACGAGCGCTACGCGCCGACCGTCGAGGACTTGCGCGCGCGGGCGAAGTCCGACGAGGGGACGCTGCGCCTGTACCGCGGAATCACCCGCTTCCTCGTCGAGGACACCGCGTCCTTCGACGGCTCGCGGTCGGCACTGCAGCGCGACTGCCGCAGACGGGCGTACGGGGTGATGCAGCGCAGCCGCGCCTGGGGAGATCTGATCGCGGAGCACCACCCCCGCTCGGTCCGGCTCTCCATCCACCCGCAGCCGCGCGGGGCCGCCAAGTTCGGCATCCGGCTGCTGGAGGCCCGGGACGCCTGGACCACGCCCTGGCACGCCGCCCCGCTGCTGCACCCTGACGGGGAATGGGAGCTGCTCCACCGCAGGGCGGCGGAGCAGCGGGGCCGTCTGGTGCTGCGGGACGGCCGTCCCAGTCACTTCGAGGCGACAGCCTCCCGTTGACCCCGGTCACCGGCCTCCGCCGCCGGCGCCCGGTGGTCGAACGCGATCAGCGGGTCGCCGGTGAGCGGATGGTCGGTCACCGCCGCCCGGACGCCGAAGACCTCCGACAGCAGCTCCGGGGTGAGGACCTCGCGCGGGGTGCCGGAGGCGACCACCGCGCCGCCGGCGAGCACGTGCAGCCGGTCGCAGAGCGAGGCGGCGGCGTTCAGGTCGTGCAGCGCGATGAGGGTGGTCCGGCGGATGTCCCGGAGCAGGGTGAGGAGTTCCACCTGGTGCCGGATGTCGAGGTGGTTCGTCGGTTCGTCGAGGACGAGCACATCGGGCTGCTGCGCGAACGCGCGGGCGAGCAGCACCCGTTGGCGTTCGCCGCCGGAGAGCGCGGAGAAGCGCCGGCCGGCCTGCCCGTCCATGCCCACCTGGGCCAGCGAGCGCAGCACGATCTCCCGGTCGGCGCGGTCGTCCCCGGCGAACGCCCGCTTGTACGGGGTGCGGCCCATGGCGACCACCTCGCGCACGGTCAGCTCGAAGTCGCTGCCGCGCTCCTGGGGCAGGGCGGCGACGTGGCGGGCGGCCCGGTCCGGGGCCAGCTCCCGGATGTCGGACCCGGCCAGCAGCACCCGGCCCGCGGTGGGCCGCAGATGGCGGTAGACGGTGCGCAGGACGGTGGACTTGCCGCTGCCGTTGGGCCCGACGAGGCCGACGGTCTCGCCGTCGGCGGCCATCAGGTGCACCCCGCTGACCACCGTGCGGCCGGCGTAGCTGACCTGCAGATCCTCGATGTCGATTCTCACCTGTCGCGCTCCAGGCGTCGGTCCAGCAGATAGAGGAGGGCGGGGGCGCCGATCAGCGAGGTGACCACACCGACCGGCAGTTCCTGGGAGTCCATGGCGGTGCGGCACACGATGTCCACGACCACCAACAGCAGGGCTCCGGTGAGGGCGGAGAGCGGCAGCAGCCGCCGGTGGTCGCCGCCGACCAGCAGCCGGCACACGTGCGGGACCATCAGTCCGACGAAGGCGATGGCGCCCGACACGGCGACCAGGCAGCCGGTGAGCACACTGGTGACGACGAAGAGTTCCCGGCGCAGCCGGGTGACGTCGACGCCCACCCCGGCCGCCGTCTCGTCCCCCATGAGCAGGGCGTTGAGCCCGCGGGCCCGGGACTGGAGGGCGAGAAGCCCGAGGGCGACCGCCGCGGCGGGCAGGGCCAGCAGGTCCCAGGTGGCGCCGCTCAGGCTGCCCATGAGCCAGAACAGCACGCTGTGGGTCTGCTGTTCGTCCCCGGTCTGGAGGACGAGGAAGCTGGTGAAGCCGGAGAGGAACTGTCCGATGCCGACTCCGGCGAGCACCAGGCGCAGCGGGGAGAAGCCGCCGCCCCGGCGGGCCAGCAGCCACACGAGGGAGAAGGCCGCCAGGGCTCCGGCGAAGGCGGCGGCGGACAGGCCGAGCCCGAGCAGTCCGCCGGCGCTCGCGCCGAGCACGATCGCCGCGACGGCACCCAGCGAGGCCCCGTTGGAGATGCCCAGCAGGTACGGGTCGGCGAGCGGGTTGCGGACCAGCGACTGGGTGGCAGTGCCGACCAGGCCGAGCCCGGCGCCGACCACCGCGGCCAGCAGGGCGCGCGGCACCCGGAGCTGCCAGACGATCAGGTCGTCGGTGCCCGGCCGGGGCGCCTCGCCCGCCAGCCGGCGCAGCACGGCGGACCAGACCTCCGCCGGGGGGACGTCGGTCGCGCCCCAGGAGACGGCGGCCGTGAGGGCGGCGAGCAGGGCGGCGCCGAGGACGGCGGCGAACGGGCCGGGCCGCAGGGGGTGGGCGCGGCCGGACCGGTCCGCGTCCGCCGCCGGCGGGGCGGGGGGACCGGTGCCGGTCGGGGCGTGTGGGGAATTACCGGGGGGCGGGGGATTCGCAGGGGGCGGGGAGTCCGGGGAGTCCGGGGAGTTCCCCGAGCTGTCCGAATTCCCTGGATTCCCTGAGTTCCCTGGATTCCCTGGATTCCCTGAGTTCCGGGACGAGGAGAGCAGCGTCATCTAGCGGTTCGCCTCCACCTTGCCCGGGTACAGGGTGCGGGCGATCCGCTGCACCGTGTCGGCGTTGCCGACCCCGGCGATGGTCGTCGCCTCGGAGCCGATCCGCAGGAACTTCCGCTCCTTGACGGCCTTCAGGCCCCGGGTGGCGGGGAAGCCGCGCAGGAAGCGCTCGGCCGCGTCGAAGGCCTTCTCGTTGGCTGCCTTGTCGCCCCGGTTGCGGACCGCGAGCTGGATCCAGTCCGGGTTCCGGTCGACGACGTCCTCCCAGGAGACCGGCTTGAAGTCGCCGTCGCAGCCGGCGAAGACGTTGCGGGCGCCGGCCTGGCTGATCACGGCGTGGCCCACCTGCTTGTTGCAGAGGGCCATGGGCTGCTTGGTGCCGGCGTCGTAGTCGAAGAAGAAGTACGTCGGACGCTTCCGCTCGGGAACGCCGTCCACCGCGGTGCGCACGGCGGACACCTTCTTGTCCATGCCGGCCACGAGCTCCGCGGCCCGCTTGCCGGTTCCGGTGAGCGCGCCCAGCCGTTCGATGTCCCCGGTGACCTCGGAGAGGTCCTTGCGGGGGCCCTTCTGCTGCTGGGCGCAGGCGGTCGAGGAGAGGAAGACATGCTTGATCCCCGCGGCCTCGAACTCCTTGTCGGTGGGGGCGTCACCCATGCCTCCCATCCCGCCCATGCCGCCCATCGACGCGAAGGCGTCCAGGTAGAGGTCGGCGCCCGAACCGAGCAGCTTCTCCTTGGGGATGACCGCCTTGCCCAGGACCGGCACCTTCCGCGCCTGCCGGTCGAGCCCGCCGGGCAGGGTGCCCTTGCCGGGCGGGAAGCCCGTTCCGGCCACCCGGTCGCCCGCGCCGAGGCGCAGCAGCATCTCCAGGCCGGAGGCGTTGCTGGTGACGATCTTCTCGGGCGGAGCGGAGAACGTCGTCTCCTTCCCGCCGCAGTCGGCCACCTTCACCGGGAACCCACGGGCGGCGGCACCAGCGCCGTCCGCCCCGCCTCCGGCCTCGGTCCCGCCACCACAGCCGGTGGCGAGGACCGCCACCGCCGCCATGACACCGCACATCATGCGAGGGCGCATGCGTTCTCCCTGCCGCTCGAATCCTCGTACGGGCCCGCTGTCCGTGGACCCGGTGCAGGTAGTCGGCGGGAGACCGTACGGAGTTCCCGGCGGGGGCGAGGAGACGTACGGCCGCTGTCCCGGGAGTGGTACGGGTCCCGTCCCGCAGCAGCCTGCTCCCTCTGGGGCGGTGTCGTTCGGCGGCCGGGGACCGCGGGGTAGGCGAATCCTGAGCAAGTCCCTGCTACGGGGCGGCGAACGTCGCGCGGTGTCCGGAGATCGCCTGATGGGGGCACGGCCGAGGGGCCGTGCCGCGGACGGTGGCGGTTCTCGGGGACGGATCGGTGGCGAGATAGCGCGCGTACTCCTCGTCGAGGTCGACCATGGTGATCCCGTCCAGGCTCATGATCATCTGTTGCGCGAGGATCCACCGCACCTCGTTGTCCTCGTAGGACGTGTGCAGTGCCCCATCGGGGACGAGCACTCCGTCGAGGCCGGGGTAGTAGTGAATGCCGATGATGCCCCCGGGCATCGGGTTCGCGACGCGGAAGACGTGCACTCCGGTCCGTCGGATCCGGGGGCACCGCGCACGCGACGCCACAGCACACGGCACGCAGACCGGCGGATGGGTGGACGTCGGCAAGAGAGCGACGCCGTCAACAGCAGGCTCCATCCACAGCACGCCCAGCTCAGTAGTGTCGGCCGCCAGCCCACACACCTGGCACAGCAGCCTTTCCATGGCCTGCCGTTGACGACGCGGATGGATCCCGGCCAGCTGAGGATGCCCCTGTCCGATGCGCTGTGACTTCCGTGCCCACAGAGCACCGAACCTGTCACGGTCGCGGGGGCTCTCGTTGAAGAACCGCAGCCCTCCGGGCAGGCGACACTCCAGCAGGCTGGTACTGCTGCGCTCACAACTCCAGGTCGCGATCCACGGCACGCCGGGCACTGCCGGAGCATCGCGAGTGGGAACGGTGGACATGAACGATCTCCTCAAGGCGAGGGAGTGGAGGTGGAGGAAGGGGTTACCCCTGTCGCGGTCACAGCGAGTTCCTGATCGACACGCAGAGCGACCGACTGGAACCAGCATGCCAGTAGCATTCCACCAGCGGAAGCAGTCTCACAGAATTCTGTGGTCGCACTTCCGCGAGCGAACTCTCGTTCTATGCAATGGAGTTACGAAGGGTGCTCGAACGTTGCGTAAGATCGCGCAAGGTGCATTGCAGGGGTGGAACGTTCGCCACCAGACCGTGGTGGATGCATGGGAGGGTGCGGGGATGAACGAGACAGTCGAGTCGGCCACACCAGCGATCGAGGCAGCAACACCTGCCCTCTGTCGGCTCCAACTTGGCAGTGAACTACGCCAGTTGCGCACGAAGTCGCGCATGAAGGCTGCCGAGGTCTGTCGCATACTCTCCTGGTCCGGGTCGAAGTTGACCCGCTTGGAGACTGCGGACAACGGCATCGTTGAGCCGGCAGACGTCATGGCTCTCTGCCAGATCTATGGCGTGTCCACCGAAAAGCAGCGCACCCTCACGGGGTACGCGACGGTCACCAAGACCAAGAAGGACTGGTGGCAGGAACCGGACGTGCGGGACGTCATTCCACCTGGCTTCAAGGCGTACATCGGCCTCGAAGCGACAGCGGAGAAGCTGGAGAACTACGAGTCGGAATTTGTTCCCGGCTTGCTCCAGACTGAGCAGTACATCAGGTCCATCTATCAGCAAGCACACACCGGTCTGCCCGAAGAGCAGACCGACCGACGGGTTGCGGTTCGGATGACGCGGCAAGAGGCTCTGCACCGAGAGGCCAGTGCCCTTGAGTTCACGGCGATCATCAATGAATCCGTCCTGCGGCGAAAGGTCGGAAGTGCCGCTGTGATGAAGGCCCAGCTACGCCACATCGCGGACCTCGCCGACTCCAACCCTCACGTCAAGATCCAGGTCGTTCCCTTCGGCATCGGGGCGCACCCCGGCATGAACGGCGCTTTCACCGTGCTCAAGTTCGGCATGCCGTCGCTCAAGCCAATCGTGTATCTCGAGAACCTCGGTGGCGCCGGCGTCTCACGCAGAGAGAACGACGTGAAGAAGTACGAGGCAGCGTTCAACGACCTCCAAGCACTTGCTCCGGGCTATCAGGAGTCCCTGAGCATGATTCACACGGCAAGCAAGGAGTTCTGATGCACATCCGAGCCGATGACCTGAACGTCGACTGGTTCTCATCGAGCTACAGCAACGACCAGGGGGGACAGTGCGTCCAGGGAGGGCGGCTGAGCGACACGATGGCGGTTCGTGACTCCAAGGACCCACATGGCCCAGCCTTCACCTTCCCTGCGGCTTCCTGGAACGAGTTCATTCGCGCCGTGAGCGACGGGCAGTTCGACGCCTGACTCCTCCGAACGCGCCTGAGTGCCCCTCCTCATCCTCGATGAGGAGGGGCACTCCCTCCCTCTCCCGCTCACCGTTGCTCCGCGCCGCCAACAGGGGGCCAGAGATGCACCGCTCGCCCATGGGCTGCCGGTACTTCTACTCGGTGGAATCCGGGCCCCGACCGTGGCCGCCGGCGACCACGACCCGGCGCAGCGTGGCGTATCGGGATGGGCTGGTCCGCTCCCGCGCCGACGCCCTGCATCAGTCGCTCGTGGGCAGTGCCCACAGCAGACTTGGCGACGCGCTGGCCAGTTGATCATGGGTCCAGCAGCCCGCCGGGGACTACCGGCCCGGTCAGTTCGCCTGACCGGGCCCGGGTGAGCGGGACTTGCTGCACCCGCGGGCCGCAGCGTCACCCGCGGCCGCGGGCACCCGTCACCGCGCCCCGACCCCTTACCGGGTCCGGGACGCGTCGGTCCGGGTCCGGCCGACGTGCGGCTGGGCCGGCACGTCCGCAGGCTCTGCCGACCGATGCCAGTCCTGGGACTTCATGCGGAGGGGGGCGTCGTCCCGGCCACCTCTGCGCCCCGGCCGTGCGATCCGGCGGCGGTCACGCGGCGGAGGGTGGGGAACCGGGGCCCGTCGAGGTCGTCGAGAGCCGCCCGGAGGTCCGGGCGGAGCGGGTCGGCGGAGCCGAGGTGCAGGCGGGTGACGCGGTGGTGGCGGATCGCACGGAGGAGACCCGCGGTTCCCGTTCCGGCCTCGCTCCCGGGGACGACGAGGGCCGCGCCGACACGCAGCGGCCAGAACAGCTCTCCCGTCACCGCGGAGAGGGCCGTGGGAGCGGTGAACAGCACCCGGTCGTCGGTGGTGAGTTCGTGCGCCGCCTGCATCCGGCGCACCCGCCGGTCGACGACGGCGTGCGGGAGGAGCACGTGGCGCGGGTGTCCGTCGGGCCCGGCGACGCGGTCGACGCAGGCGGGGTGCTGGGGCGTCAGGGGCCGGGGAGGATCGGTGCCGTGGTAGCCGGACAGGTCGCAGGCCTCGATGTCGACCCGCGGAACGTCCCCATGCCACCCGGGAGGACCGGGCTCCTGCCGCCGGGGGCCGTCCGTGGAGCCGTTCGTGACGCCGTCCGCGGCGCCGTTCGTGACGACGCACACCGGCCGCTGTCCCCCACGCACTCCGTCCGGTCCCGGCTCCAGCAGGAACGCGCCGCCGGTCTTGAGGACGGCGAGGAGGGCCACCACCTGTTCGACGGACGGTGCGACGGAGACCAGGGCGACCCGGTCGGGACCGAGTCCGAGCGTGCGGAGGTGCCGCGCGAGCCGGTTGGCCCGGAGGGCGAGCTCTCCGTACGTCAGCTCCCGGTCCGCACCGATGACGGCGGTGGCCGTCGGCCGACGGGCGGCGCAGGCCTCGACCGGCCCGATCAGGGTGGTCGGCGGAAACGCGGTCCCGCTGCTCCCGGTGCCCCGTACGAACGCCGGCCGGTCCTCCTCGGTGAGGGTGCCGAAGGGGGCCCGCGGCGCGCGGGTCCGCACCGGCTCCGGAACGGAGCGTGGGTGCGGGAAGGCGACCGTGCGCGGACCGCCCTGGAGCGGCGCGGCCGGCCGGGCAACGGACGTGGTGGGCCCGGCCGTCGAGGCCGACGGGTGCGGGGAAGGCAGGTGTGGGGCCGACGGATGTGGGGCCGACGGGGGCCGCACCGGCGCGGCCCCGGCCGGAGCCGGGAAGACCGGCCCCGGCCCCACCGACGCTCGTGGTGGCAGTGGCAGTGGCAGTGGCGGTGTCACGACTCGGCTCCCAGCAGCACCGTCCACTGCTCCAGTGCGGGCTTCTCGGCGAGGTCGGCGACGGCGACATCGACGCCGTGGTCACGGCGCCAGCGTTCGACCAGCGTCATCAGCCGGATGGAGTCGAGGCCGTAGTCCACGAGGCTCTCGTCGGCGGGGATGTCCGCCGGGTCCTCGCCGAGGACGTCGGCCACATCGCTGCGCAGCTGCTCAAAGGTGAGTGCCATGAGAGGGGTTCCCTTCCAGGAGGTGATCGGTGGTGGTGACGACGGCGCACTTCGCCGCCGCCCACTCCAGGGCCATACGGTGGTCTTGCTCGGAGAAGTCGGCGACGGCGTCGGCCACGACGAAGGCCTGGATGTCCCGCATCCAGGCGTCGGCCGCGGTCATCAGCACTCCGATGTGGGCGTAGACACCGACGATGATCAGTTGGTCGCGGCCGTCCGCCGCCATGCGCTCGGCCAGGTCCGTCCGGACGAAGGCGCTGTACTTCCACTTGGTGAGCACGGTGTCGTGCTCCCCGGGCGCGACGGCCGCCGCGATGGCCTTCTGGTGGGCGTCGTCCGGGAGCCCGGGCCCCCAGAAGTCCTGCTGGAGGCCGCGTTCGGCGGGTGTCTGGCCGCCGGGCTGCGCGGAGTACACGACGGGCACGCCCCGTCGGTCGCAGTCCTTCTTCAAGCGGCCGACGTTGTCGAGGAGTTCCGTAACCGGGGAGGTTCCGGGCCGGAACGCCGAGAGAAAGTAGTTCTGCAGGTCGTGGACGAGCAGAACGGCCCGGGACGGGTCGACGGTCCACCCCACCCGGTTGTCCGGCAGGGTGTCCGCCGGAGGCAGCGGGTAGGGGGTGACGGCAGGCAGAGCCACGGCAGTTGCTTTCGTGTGAGGTGGATCGGGAACGGAGACGGCGGACCGGAGCACGGCAGGGGACGCCACGAGCCGGACCGGGCCGGGCGGCCCGGGACGCGGTGACACCTCCCCCAGGGAGTGTCCACGCGGGCGCCACCGGCCCGGGAGTGCTCCGTCGGCCAGGTGCGGGCGAGGACCTCGGAATCTGTCCTTCGGACCGGTCCAGGACGCGTGAGCCCGCCCGATCCGAACGAAAGGACCTAGTCCTTCCGCCCTCCCGGGGAGCGGAGGTGCGCCGCGATCGCGGCCCGCAGGTCCTTCTTGCTGACCTTGCCGACGCCGGTGGCGGGGAAGGCCTCCACGAACTCGACCCGGTCGGGGATCTTGTACGTAGCGAGGCCGCGCCCGCGCACGAAGGTCTTCATCTCGACGGGCCGGACCGGGCCGGCGTCCTCCCGCAGCACCACGTAGGCGCAGGTGCGTTCGCCGAGGTAGGGGTCGGGCATGGAGACGACCGCCGCGTCGTGCACGGCCGGGTGGGCGAGGAGGTGGTTCTCGATCTCCTCCGCGGCGACCTTCTCGCCGCCCCGGTTGATCTGGTCCTTCGCCCGGCCCTCGACGACCAGGTGGCCGGTCCCGGTGCGCCGCACCAGGTCGCCGGTGCGGTAGAAGCCGTCCTCGGTGAAGGAGGCGGCGTTGTGCTCGGGCGCGTTCCAGTAGCCGCGGATGGTGTAGGGGCCGCGGGTCAGGAGGTGGCCGACCGTGCCCGGGGGCACGTCGTCGTCCCGGTCGTCGACGATCCGTATCTCGTCGTCCGGGGAGATGGGCCGGCCCTGTGAGGTGACGACGGTCTCCTCGGGGTCGTCGAGCCGGGTGTAGTTGACCAGCCCCTCGGCCATGCCGAAGACCTGCTGGAGCGTGCAGCCCAGGATCGGGCGGACCCGGCGGGCCACCTCCTCGCTGAACTTGGCCCCGCCCACGAGCAGCACCTCCAGGCTGGAGAGGTCGTGGCCGCCGCGTTCGGCCGCCTCCAGCCAGACCAGGGCGAGCGGCGGTACGAGCCCGGTGAGGGTGACCCGTTCGGCGGCGATCAGCGGGAAGGCGACCTCCGGAGCCGGCCGGGGGCAGAGCACCACGCGTGCCCCGGCGTAGAGGGCGCCGAGCGTGCCGGGTGAGCTGAGCGGGAAGTTGTGGGCGGCGGGCAGCGCGCAGAGGTAGACGCTGTGTTCGTCGACCGCGCAGATCTCGTTGGACCCGCGCAGGGAGTAGATGTAGTCGTCGTGGGTGCGCGGGATCAGCTTCGGCACGCCCGTGCTGCCGCCGGACAGCTGGAGGAAGGCGAGGTCCCCGGGCTCCGGCGGGTCGTCGACCGGCACGGGGGCGGCCGGCACATCGGCCAGCGGGGTGTGCTCCCCGGGGTCCTCCGCGGCGACGAAGACGTACCGGAGCCCGGGCACCGAGGCGCGGACGCGGGTGGCGAGTTCACGGTGGTCGAAGCCCTCGTGGACCCCGGGAATGACGTAGGCGACGGCTTCGGTGAAGGCGCAGAAGTGCCGGATCTCCGTCTCGCGGTGGGCCGGCAGGGCGAACACCGGCAGCGCCCCGATCCGGAACAGAGCGAAGATCACCTCGAAGAACTCGGCCACGTTGGGGAGCTGGACGACGACCCGGTCGCCCTTGCGGATGCCGCGGGCGAGGAAGCCGGCCGCGAGCGCGTCGGCCCGGTCGTCCAGCTCGCGGTAGGACCAGCGGCGGTCCCCGGCGGGGTCGACGATCGCCGTGCGGTCCCCGTGGCGCCGCGCCCGTTCGCGCAGCATGCCGCCGAAGGTCTCGCCCCGCCACCAGCCCGCGGCGCGGTAGCGCTCGGCGAACTCGGCGGGCCAGGTGTGGGCGGCGCGGTCCGGGCGGCTCATCGCTCCACCCCGGCGGCGTCGAGGAAGGTCCGGAACTTCGCGGCGGTCTCCGCGGTCTCGGCCTCCGGGGAGGACGCGGCGACGACGCCGGCGCCCGCGTAGAGCCGCAGCCGACGCTGCTCGGCCTCGGCGCAGCGGATGGTCACCACCCACTCCCCGTCGCCGTGTTCGTCGCCCCAGCCGACGACGCCGGTGAAGAACCCCCGGCCGAACGGCTCCAGTTCCCCGATCGCGTCGCGCGCTGCGGACGTCGGCGTTCCGCAGACGGCGGGGGTCGGGTGGAGGGTGCAGGCGAGGTCGAGGGCGGTGGTGTTCGCGGGGTCCAGCAGTTCGCCGGTGAGCGTGCTCGACAGGTGCCACATGGCGGCCGTGCGGACCAGGGTGGGCCGCGGAGGCACCTCCAGGGTGCGGCAGTGGGGGGCGAGGGCCTCGCGCATGGCGTCGACCACCACGGCGTGCTCCTGCAGGTCCTTCGGCGACTCCAGGAGGGCGGCGGCGCGGCGCACGTCCTCGGCGAGGTCGGTGCTGCGCGGCGCCGAGCCGGCCAGGGGGTTGGCGACCATGACCGGTCCGCGCCGGGAGACCAGGAGTTCGGGGCTGGCGCCGAGCAGGGTGCGGCCCGGTCCGGTGGGCATCGCGAACGTGTAGCCGCCCGGGTCGCGGCGGGCCAGCCGCTGGAGCATCGCGCGGATGTCGAGGTCGCGGGCGGACTGCAGTTCGAGGGTGCGGGCGAGCACGACCTTGCTGAACTCGCCCCGCGCCATGCGCCGTACGGCCTCCCCGACGGACGCGCCGTAGACGGACGGCGCGGGGACGGGGGTCACGGTCCAGCGTCCGGCCGCGGGCGCGGGGACGGGCAGCGCCACCAGGGGGTCCTCGACGAGCGGGGCGGCCCAGCTCACCGCCTCCGGCACGGCCAGGGCGGCCGGTTCGTCCCGGTCGAACGGCACGGCGCCCACCACCACGGGGGCGGAGGCGCCCGCACCGCGCGCCTGCCGCAAGGTGTCGGCCACTCTCCGGGCCAAGGGTCTCTCGTGGTGCGGCACGTCGGCGCGCACCCCGTGGGCCAGCAGGGTCCGGGTGGGTGAGGCGAAGAAGCGCTGCCCGTCGCCGCCGGTATAGGCGTCGAGCAGTGCGGTGGCGACGCCCACGGCCGGGTGGGCCGGGGCGTTGACCGGTGGGGGCGAGGCAACGGGTTGTGCCGTTGTCACGGGGAAGGCTCCAATTCTGTGGCAGGGCAGGGCAGGGCGGATGCGCTTGCGAGTGCGGTGCGGTCCAGGGCGGTGCAGTGCAGTGCGGGTGGTGACGAGGTGCGGTGGCGATGCGGCCCGGTGGAGAAGCGGTCCGGTGGTGAAGCGGTCCGGTGGTGATGCGACGCTCCGGCGCCGGCCGGGGCGGCGGGCGCGCTAGCGCAGGGTCGCGCCGCCGTCGACGTACAGGTCGTGCAGGGTGATGTGCCGGGCCCGGTCGGAGACGAGGAACACCACGGCCTCCGCGATGTCCTCGGGCTCGGCGATGCGGCCCAGCGGTATCCCGGTCCGGTAGGTGGCCGCGTCGCCGTCCACGACCCGGCGCGGGCCCTGCGGGTCGGTCCAGAGCTGCCGCTGCATCGAGGTGTCGGTCGAGCCGGGCGAGACCACGTTGCACCGGACGCCGCTCCGGGCGAGTTCCAGGCCCAGGCACTTGGTGAACATCGTCGCGGCGGCCTTGGACGCGGCGTACGCGGCCATGCCCGTCCGGGGCACGGACGCGGCGTTCGAACCGACGGTGACGATGCAGCCCGTCCGCCGGTCGGCCATGCGCCGGCCGGCGGCACGGGAGAGGTGGAAGACGCCGGTGGTGTTGACCGCGAAGGTGTCGGCCCAGTCGGCGTCGGTCAGCTCGGCCACCGAGGCCGGGCGGAGGATGCCCGCGACGTTCACCAGGATGTCCAGCGGCCCGAGGACCCGTTCGGCATCGGCCACGGCCTCGTCGACGGCCGCGCTGTCGGTGACGTCGAGCGGGCGCGCCATGACGGTGTCGGGGCCGATTGCCGCTTCGAGCCGTTTGAGACCGATGGCGTCCCGGTCCACGGCGGTGACCCGCGCCCCGCGCCGCACCAGGGCGTGGACGACGGCTCGCCCGATGCCCTGGGCGGCTCCGGTGACCAGGGCGTGCCGGCCGGCGAGATCCTGCTCCCGTGCCGCTTCCTCGACGGACTCCCGGACCGGCTCCTGCACCGGTGCGCCGACGGACTCCTGGACCGGTTTCGTCTCCGACATGATCAGCCTCCCCCTAAACTTAGGTAAGGCTAACTTAATCCAACTCTCAACGGGAGAGGCGCCGCCCTCTTTCTTTCTCCGGCCAAGCGCAGGCGTTTGTGTGCCACTTGACCGCTGGGACGCCACACGAGGAGCAGGAACCGAGGCAGCGGCACTCAGTGAGACTTAGGCTAGCCTTACCTCATGACCTTGCCGAATGTGCGGTCCGCCGGGCCGGACGGCCGTCCGGACTCCCCCGCCACCGCGACATCCGCGGACGCCCGCGCAGGCCACGGCCGCGCGAGCGGCACCGGCGGGCGGGCCGGCGGCCTCACCCCGGCCGCCACCGGAGCCGCACTCGCCCTCACCGTGCTCGTCCTCGTCGCGGTCTCGCTCTCCGTCGGAGCGGGTGAGGTCGGCCCCGGCGGCGTGCTGGACTACCTGCTCGGCCGGGGCGGCGCCCACGAGCGGGGACGACTCGCGCTGGTCGTCGGCGACTTGCGGATCCCCCGCACCCTGACCGCGCTCCTGGTCGGCGGGGCACTGGGCGTCGCGGGCTGTCTGCTGCAGGCCGTCACCCGCAATCCGCTCGCCGAGACAGGACTGCTCGGGGTCAACGCCGGCGCGTCCCTCGGCGTGGTCACCGGAATCGTGTTCCTCGGGGTGGAGTCCGACCACGGGCATCTGCTCTGGGCCTTCGGCGGCGCGGTCGTGGCCAGCGGGCTGGTCCTGCTCGTCGCGGGGCGCGGGGGCGGCGGTTCACCGGTCCGGCTGGTGCTGGCCGGGTCCGCGCTGGGCGCCACCTTCGGCGGCCTGACCAGCGTGCTCGTCGTCAACTCGGCCGAGGCGTACGACCGTTTCCGGTTCTGGGTGCTGGGCTCGCTCGCCGGCGTCGAGGGCTACGGGGCCCTGGCCGGTCTCGCCCCGCTGCTCGCCATCGGCTTCGTCACCGCCCTGCTGGTCTCCCGGCCGCTGTCCGCGCTCGCCCTCGGCGAGGATCTGGCCCGCAGCCTCGGCCACCGCCCCGGCGTCGTCCGCACCGTGGTCTGTCTCGCCGTCACCCTGCTCACCTCCGCGGCGGTGGCGCTGGCCGGGCCGGTCTCCTTCCTCGGGCTGCTGGCCGGATTCCTCGCCCGGTCGGCCGCCCCCACCCGGCTCACGGCACGCATCGTGCTGTCGGCGCTCATCGGCGCCGGTGTGCTGACCGGCGCCGATGTCCTGGCGCGGGTGGTCTCCCGGCCCTTCGAGGCCCCGGTCTCCGTCATCGTCGCCCTGATCGGCGCCCCGGTGCTCATCGGCGTCGTCCGCTCCGAGCGGTTCGCCGCGATGGGCATGACGGACCCGGCCGACGGCGCGGAACAGACCCGGCCCGCCGGCCCGTTGCGGACCGCGCTGCGGAAACGGCTGGGGGCGGGGCCCGGGCCGGCGGAACGGGCGCTGCGCCGGGCGTCCCGGCTGCGGCAGGGCGGGAACCGGCCGCGGCAGGGCGGGAAGCCCGGGCGGCGGCCGGCGGGACGCCCGGCGGAGCATCTGATCGTCCGCCACCGCGCGCTGTCCCTGCTGGTCCCCCGCCGCTCGGCCGTCGCCACGATCGCCCTGGCGGGGATGCTCGTGGTGAGCGTGGTGGCCTCGGCCCACGCCGGCCAGAGCGACCTGGGCCTCGGCCCCACCTTCCGCGCGGTGTTCGGCCAGGGCGACCACTTCGACGTCCTGCTGGTGCAGAAGTTCCGGCTGGGCCGGATCGTCGCCGGGCTGGCCGCCGGGGCGGCCCTCGGGCTCGCCGGCTGCCTCACCCAGACGCTCGCCCGCAACCGGCTGGCCACCCCCGAACTCCTCGGCGTCAACGACGGCGCCACCGCGGCCGTGCTGCTCTCGGTGACGCTCAGCGCCACCGGCACGTTCGGCGCCTGGTGGGCCGGTCCACTCGGCGCCCTGGCCGCCGTCGCGGTGGTGACCACGGTCTCCGGCGGCCTCGGGCAGCGCGGCTACCGGGTCCTGGTCGTGGGGCTGGCCATGTCCGCGCTGGCCTCCGCGATCACCCAGGTCGTCCTCTCCCGCCGCTCCCTCAACTCCGCGAGCTCGCTGTACGTGTGGACCTCCGGCAGCCTCGTCGGCCGGTCCTACGCGGTGGCCGTGCCCGTGCTCCTGGGGCTGGCCGTGCTGGTCCCGCTCGCCCTCGCCGCCGCCCGGAGCCTCGGGGTGCTGCGCTTCGACGACGCCACCGCCTCGTCCCTGGGCGTCACCCCGTCCCGCACCCGCACCGTCGCGCTGCTGCTCGCCGTCGCCCTCGCCGGTCTGGCGGTCGGCATCTGCGGACCGGTCGGCTTCGTCGCCCTGGCCTCGCCCGTGATCGCCTCCCGGCTCACCGGGGCCGCCCGCGTGCCCCTGCTGGGGTCGATGCTCGTGGGGGCCGTCCTGGTCGTTCTCGCGGACACCCTCGGACGGGTCGCGTTCAACGGCTCGGAACTGCCCGTCGGCGTCGTCACCACGGTGCTGGGCGGGCCGTTCCTGCTGTACGTCCTGCTCGGCAGGGACTCCGGGGCCCGCGCCTGACCCGAAGCCCGTCCTGCCCCGCCGTGCCGTGCGGCGGGGCGGGGCGAGACGGGGCGGGACCCACCACCACCGCCGCCGTCACAGATCACCGTCACAGATCGCCGTCACGAATCTCCGTCACGGATCGCCCGTCAGAGATCGCCCGTCACCGCCGTCGAACTCCACGGCCGCCGGTCCACCACCCGAGAGGGGAAGCCCGCCATGCGGAGTCCCGCCCTGCGCCACCTCGCCGAAGCCGTGCACTCCGAGGGCACCGGTGCCCTGGAGGCCTTCTGGACGCGGGTGTCGGCCACCGGCACCCCGCTGGTGGAGCCCGATCCGGAGGGGAACCCGGCGCACCGGCTGGTCACCTTCCTCTGGCGGGACGACCCGGCGGCCCCGGCCGAGGACGTCCTCGCGCTGCTGCACACCGTCACCGACAAGGACCGGCACGCGGGCGACCTGTCACCGCATCTGATGGCAAAGGTCCCCGGCACGGATGTCTGGGCGATCAGCCACCGGCTGCGCGCCGACCACCGCGCCGCCTACCAGTTCTCGGTCTCCCGCGGGCCGCGGGAGCAGGCCCTGGCCACGGACCGCGCCTCCTGGATGCGGGTGCTGGACACCGCGCTGCCCGATCCGCTCAGCCTCTCCCCCGTGCTGCCGGCCCGCGACGGACGCCATCCGTCGTCGGTCATGGAACTGCCGGACGCCACGTCGCAGCCCTGGGCGCGGCGACACCCGTCGCAGGCCCGCGGCCGTCTCACCGAGGAGCGGCCGGACGGGCGGCGCGTCCTCGTCCACCTGCCTCCGGGCCACCCCGGGGCGGCGGCGGAAGGATCCCGTCCGGCGGTGACCGGGCCTCCGGTTGATGGGCCGGAGGCAAGCGGACCGGAGGCAGGCGGACCGGAGAAGGGCGGACCGGAAACCGCCGGGCCCGGAGCCGCTGCCGATGAGCCCACGGGTGGGCACGCCGCCGCGGCCGACGGGCCGTACCCGGTGGTGGTGTTGCTCGACGGGGAGATGTGGGGTCCGGTGCTCGACTTCGGCGACACCCTCGACGGCCTCCTCACCGACGGCCGGATACCGCCCGCGGTGACGCTGATGGTGGACTCGATGGGCCGCGACCGCCGGATCGCCGACCTCGGGTGCAGCGAGGAGTTCACCGACTGGCTGGCGGACGGGCTGCTGCCCTGGGCCGCCCGGCGGTACGGCGCGACGGCCGACCCGGCCCGGACGGTGATCGCCGGGCAGAGCGCGGGAGGGCTCACCGCGGCGTTCGCCGCGTTCCGGCGGCCCGAACGGTTCGGCAACGCGCTGTGCCAGTCCGGGTCGTTCTGGTGGCCGGACGACACCGAGTTCGACAGCGGCAGCGAGTGGCTGACCCGGCAGTACGCGGTCTCCGAGCGGCGGCACGTCCGGTTCCGGCTGGAGGTCGGGCTCCAGGAGTGGATGCTGCTGCCGCAGAACCGGCACCTGCGCAATGTGCTGGAAGCGCGCGGCTACGACGTCTCGTACGAGGAGTTCAACGGCGGGCACGACTACGCGTGCTGGCGCGGTGGGCTCGCCGACGGGCTCGGGCTGCTGCTGTCCGGTCGGGAGGCCGGGCCGGCCGCCATCCGCTGACGGCCGTTCGCAGCCTCGGCGACGGGGAAGCCGCGGAGTCCGCCGCGCGGGCGGTCACCGGCGACCGCACCAGCGGGAGTCCGGACGCCTGCGGACTCCCGCAGGCGTGCGGATGGCGCAGCCCTGCCCGCAACGCGGAGTGCCGTCCCTCGCCCGACTGGGGAAGTGCCGTCACTTGCCCAACTGCGCGGCCACCGCCGCACGCCGGGCGAACTTCTCGTCCTTGGCCTCGGCCATCTCCCGCAGCGCGGCCTTGCGTTCCCGCTGGGCGAGCCGGTCCAGATAGAGGCGTCCGTGCAGGTGGTCCGTCTCATGCTGCAGGCACCGGGCGAAGTACCCCCGGCCCTCGATCACCAGGGGTTCGCCGTTCGTGTCACGGCCTCGCACGACGGCGTGGTCGGGACGGGCCACCACCCGGTAGGGGCCCGGAACGGACAGGCACCCCTCGGGTTCCTCGACCAGCTGGCGCCGCCCGGCCGGCACCTCCTCCAGCACCGGATTGGCGATGTGCCCGACGTGGCGGACCCCCCAGTCGTCGGTGATGTCCCAGACGAACAGCTGCAGATCGACGTCGACCTGGTTGGCGGCGAGGCCCGCGCCCTCCGCCACCTGATTCGTGGCGAACATGTCGTCGACCAGCCGGGAGAGCTCCGGCGTGCCGAACCGGGTGACCTCGCGGCACCGGCGGTGCAGGATCTCCTCCCCGACCACGGTGATCCGCCGACGCGCCCTCCCGGGAGGCCGACCGGGAAGCACCCGAGGAGTTCGCCGCACTCGCCCGAGGACTGGAGGACGAGAGCTACCGGCACTGGCTGAGCCACCGGGACCGGGCTCCGGCCGAGTGGCAGCACGACGCGTCCTTCAGCGCCGTGCTCCACCTCACTCCGGCGGAGATGGCCGAACTGGCCGGCTCCATCCGCCTCCTGCTCGCCGACTACCGCGAGCGGGACGGGCGGCCCGCCACAAGCCCGGCAGGCGCGGTGGCCGTGGCCGCGGTCACCCGGCTGTTCCCGCTGCTGACCGGGAACACCGGCGATACCGAGGACACCGGGAATCCGGCGCAGTCCCCGCGCCGCCGGTCCCACGGTGTCGATGAGTCGTCTGATGCATGAGCGGGACCCACTGACGCCACATCGCGGGGCACGCCCCCGACTCAGGAGCGGCGCGCCCCCACAGCTCCCCCACCGGGCCTTCCCCATCCCGTGCTCGGACGGCGGCCACCGGCCCTCCGGCCTGTTCCTTCACTGACGCGCACCCTCCCCCGGCACCGCCGGCGACCGGGCATCGTCCTCCGGGAGCGGCGGCGGTGCGGGAGCGTCCCGGGGCAGGCGCAGGGCGACGAGGGTGGACACGGCGACGAAGCCCGCGGTGAGGAGGATCGCCGCCCGGTACGGGCCGGGGCTCCCCTCGCGGGCGGCCGAGCCGCCGAATCCGGCGATCACCGCCGCCCCGGCTGCGATCCCGAGCGCTCCGCCGAGGGTGCGGACGATGGTGAACAGCCCCATCGCCTGGCCGGTGTCGGCCGGGGAGATGTCCGCGAACCCGGCGATCTGCACGGTGAGGACAGCGGTGCCGAGGACCAGGCCGACGCAGAACATCAGCCCCCGCACCGCCCAGGCGCTCTCGGCCACACCGGGCACGGCGAGCATGCCGCAGACGGCCGCCGCCACCGGCAGTGCCACGGCGGCCAGCAGACGCGGCCCGGTCCGCGGCAGCAGCCGGTCCACGGCCTGGGAGGCGAGCATCAGCCCGAGGGCCTCGGGGAAGACACTCAGCCCGGCGTCCAGGGCGGAGGCGCCCAGCGCCGCCTGGTAGAGCAGCGGGAAGACGAAGAGCACCCCCATCAGCCCGGCCGCCGTCAGCAGGGCGAGCAGTCCGGCCGCACCGAAGACCCGGTCACTGAGCAGCCGGATCCGCAACAGGGGTTCCGGTGAACGGAGTTGGTCGCGGACGGCCGCCACCAGCAGTCCGGCGCCCAGCACCCCGCTCACCGCGACCGCCGGGGCGGTCCAGCCGAGGGACGGGCCGAAGCCCAGCGCGTAGCTGAGCAGCCCCAGCCCCGGCGTGGCGAGCAGGAAGCCCCGGACGTCGAAGGCACCGGCCGGCGCCTCGGACCGGGGCGGCAGGCCGAACCCGCCGAGCAGCACGGCGAGCACCCCGACGGGCACGTTGACGAAGAACAGCCAGTGCCAGGAGAGGTGTTCGGTGAGGAACCCGCCCAGCGGCGGTCCCAGCGCGGGCATGAGCGCGGTCGGCACGACGAGGACCTTGGCCAGCTTCACCCGCTCGTGCGGCGGGAAGGTCCGGAACAGCAGCGTCATGCCCACCGGGGTGAGCAGTCCGCCCGCCACGCCCTGTACGGCCCGGCCGAGGACGAGGGTCCCGAGGTCCGGGGCGAGTCCGCAGGCCGCGGACGCCGCCGTGAACAGGGCGAGCGAGCCGAGGAAGACCCGCTTGGTGCCCAGCCGGTCGCCGAGCCAGCCCGCCACCGGCAGCGCGGCGGCGAGGGCCACGAGGAACGCGGTCTCCACCGTCCCGGCCGCCGCCACGGGCTCCCCGAAGCTGCGCGCGACGGCGAACAGCGCGGGGTTGACGATCGTGGCGTCCAGACCGTTCATGCACATCGCCGCCGTGTAGACCAGGACGACGGCGACGCGGGGGCGTATCCGCGGGCGGACGAGGAGCTCGCGGCTCACCGGAGAACCGCGTCCGGTACGGCCTCCGGTGCGGCCTCCGCAACAGCCGGGGCCGCTTCCGGGCCGGGCGCCGTCGCGGGGCCGGGCGCCTTCGCCGGTCCGGAAGCCTGCGCCGGTCCGGAAGCCTGCGCCGAGCCGTCGTCCGAGGCCGCAACCGCCGAGGCCGCAACCGCCGGGGCGGCATCCCCGCCTGCCGTCCCGCCGGCTCCCACGGCATCCGGACCGGCCCCCGCCGCGCCCGCGTCCGGGGCCAGGTCGGTCCAGTGGGCGGCGATCCACTCCACGGCGATGGCGCGCCCGCACGGCCCGTGCGCGGCGGTCCAGCCCTCGGGCACGGCCGCGAAGCCGGGCCACAGGGAGTGCTGCCCGAGGTGGTTGACCAGGACGAGGAACTCCCCGTCGCCGTCGAAGGGGTTGGCGGGTGCGTCACTCATCGGGTGTTCTCCAGGTCGGTGAGCCGGTCGGCGATCACCCGGGCGATGTGGGCGATGGGCTCGGGCAGGGTCATGTCCTTGTGGGAGCAGGCGACTTCGGTGGTGTCGATGCGCCCGCTGACGTACGGGGTCCAGGTGTCCGGGGCCAGCGTGTCGTCGATGGTGTCGACGACGGCCCGGAAGAAGAGCACATCGCCGTGGAAGCGCCGGTGGTCGTAGCCGCGGACCAGGTGGTTGGTGTTGAGGTAGATCTCGCCCAGCGCCTCGATCGTCGCCGCGTCGAGCCCGGCGAGCGGACTGCCCTCCCGGCGCAGCACCTCCACCACGTGCTCCGTCTCCAGGGGCTTGCCGTCCAGGCTCTCCGGGCCGTGGCCGCCCATGGTCAGCAGCGCCTCCAGGGCCTCCGCCCGGTCGGGCACCGGCAGCTCGCGGAACCCCTCGGCCGGGTAGGCGTCGAGGATGGCGAGCAGTTCGACCTCGGCTCCGAGATCCTGGAGCCGGGTGGCCATGGCCTGGGCGATGATGCCGCCGGTGGACCAGCCGAGCAGCCGGTACGGGCCCCGGGGCTGCACCTCGCGCAGCCGGTCGGTGTAGTGCGCGGCCAGCTCCTCCAGGGTGCGCGGCAGCGGGTCCCCGGCGGTGGCCGGGCCGACGCCCTGCGCCTGGAGCCCGTAGAGCGGTACGTCGGCGGGGAGACGGCGGATCAGTCCGGCGTAGCACCAGCTGAGTCCGCCGGCCGGGTGCACGCAGTACAGCGGTGCCCGGTCGCCGTCGCGCGCGGGGCGCAGCGGCAGCAGGACGTCGAGCGCGTCGGTGGTGCGTCCGGTGTCGAGGGTCGCGTCCAGGGCCGCGGCGGTGGGTGCCTGGAAGACGGTGGCGATGCCGACGTCGGCGCCGAGGCTCTCCTTGATGCGCCCGGCGAGGCGTACCGCGAGCAGCGAATGGCCGCCGAGGTCGAAGAAGTTGTCGTCGACGCCGACCGCGGCCAGGCCCAGCACCTCGGCGAAGATCGCGCAGAGCTGTTCCTCCCGCGGGCCGCGCGGCACCCGGCCCGCGGTGACGGCGGCGCCGGGGTCCGGGGCGGGCAGGGCTGCGCGGTCGAGCTTGCCGTTGGCGGTGAGCGGCAGCCGGTCGAGGAGGACGACCGCCGAGGGCACCATGTGGACCGGGAGCCGGGACGCGGTGTGTACGCGCAGCTCCGCGGCGGTGGGGGCGGCGGGTTCACCGGGTGCGCTGGGGTCGGCGGATTCAGCGGCTTCGGCGGGGACCGCGGGGACCGCGTAGCCGACGAGCCGCCGGTCGCCGGGGCTGTCCTCGCGGACGGCGACGGCCGCGTCGGCGACCCCGGGGTGCTCGGCGAGGACGGCCTCGATCTCCCCGAGTTCGATGCGGAAGCCGCGCAGCTTCACCTGGTGGTCGGCGCGTCCGAGGTACTCCAGGGTGCCGTCGGCGCGCCGCCGGGCGAGGTCGCCGGAGCGGTACATCCGGGCGCCGTGCTCGCCGAAGAGCGCGGCGAACGGGTCGGCGACGAAGCGTTCGGCGGTCAGGGCGTGCCGCCCCAGGTAGCCGAGGGCCAGGCCCTGGCCCGCCACGTACATTTCGCCGGTGACACCGGGCGGCACGGGCCGCAGCCGGCCGTCGAGGACGTAGACCCGCAGGTCGGGGATGGGGACCCCGATGGTGCTCGCCGCCGTTCCGGCCACCGACCGCCGGTCGAGTGCGCAGTGGGTGACATGCACGGTGGTCTCGGTGATGCCGTACATGTTGACCAGCACCGGCGCGCCGTCCGGGTGCCGCTCGTACCAGTCGGCGAGGCGGCCGGGTTCGAGCGCCTCGCCGCCGAAGACGACGTAGCGCAGGGCGAGTTCCGCTCCGCCGCGCTCCCGGTCGGCGGCGCTGAGCTGGTGGAACGCGGACGGTGTCTGGTTGAGGACGGTGACGCGTTCGGTGACGAGCAGGTCGAGGAAGGCCGCCGGGTCGCGGCTGACCAGGTGCGGGACGACGACGAGCCGGCCGCCGTACAGCAGGGCGCCCCACAGTTCCCACACCGAGAAGTCGAAGGCGTAGGAGTGGAAGAGCGTCCACACGTCGTCCGGGCCGAAGCCGAACCAGTGGTCGGTGGCGGTGAACAGCCGGGTGACGTTGTGGTGGGTGACGACCACGCCCTTGGGCCGGCCGGTGGAGCCGGAGGTGTAGATGACGTAGGCGGGGTCGTCCGGGCGCAGCGGGCGGGTCCGTTCGGACTGCTCCAGGTCGGTGGCCGGCCGATCCGCCGCCTCGGGGCCGTCGACGGCGATCACCGGCAGATCGTGGGCGGGCAGCCGGGCGGCGGTGGCGGAGTCGGTGACCAGGGCGGCCGGTGCCGCGTCGGCCAGCATGTAGGCCAGCCGGTCCGCCGGGTAGTCGGGGTCGAGCGGCAGGTAGGCGGCGCCGGACTTGGCGACGGCGAGGAGTCCGGTGACCAGCTCGATCGACCGGGGCAGGGCGAGGGCCACGACCGTGCCGGGGCCGATGCCGCGGGCGGTGAGCAGCCGGGCGAGGCGGTTGGCGCGGGCGGACAGCTCGGCGTGGTCGAGGGTGGTGCCGTCGCAGGTGACCGCGGTGCGGCGGGGGTGGCGGCGGGCGGCCTGCTCGTAGCGCTCCACGAGGGTGGTCGCGGCGGGCGGTGGGGAGGTGTGGGCGGATCCGGTGGCGTCGGACCCTCCGGCAGCCGCTGCCGCGCGGAGGGGAGCAACCGGATTCCGGTCGCCGTGGGGGCTGTTGGCGTCCACGAGCACGCGTCGGATCTCCGGCTCGCTCATCAGTGGCAGCAGGCCGAGGGGTGCGTCGGGGTCGGCCGCGGCTCCGGTGAGCAGCCGGGCCAGCCGTTCGGACAGCGCCCGGGCGGTGGAGCGGTCGAACAGGTCGGTGCGGTACTCCAGGAAGCCGGATATCCCGCCGCCGGGCAGCTCGCCCGCGTTGAGGGTGAGGTCGAACTTGGCGGTGCCGGAGGGCACGGCCGTCATCCGGGCGGTCAGCCCCGGCGCCAGGTCGAAGTCCCCGTCGGGGAGCGACTGCCAGGCGAGCATCGTCTGGAAGAGCGGGTGCCGGGCGAGCGACCGGGGCGGGTTGATCTCCTCGACGAGCCGGTCGAACGGCAGCGCGTCGTGCTCGTACGCCGCGAGGGCGGTGCCGCGGACCCGGCCGAGCAGGGTGCGGAAGTCCGGGTCGCCGGAGGTGTCGGTGCGCAGGACGAGGGTGTTGGTGAAGAAGCCCACCAGATCGGCGGTCAGTGCGTCGTCGCGGCCGGCGACCGGCGTGCCGAGGGGAATGTCCGTACCGCAGCCGTGCCGGGTGAGGAGGGCCGCGAGACCGGCCTGCACGGCCATGAAGACGCTGGTGCCGGTGGCGGCGGCGAGTCTGCGCAGGGCGGTGTGGGCGTCGGCGTCGAGCCGGAACGGCACGGTGTCCCCGGCGGAGGCGGCGACGGCCGGGCGGGGGCGGTCGGTGGGCAGTTCCAGCTGGTCGGGCAGTCCGGCGAGGGCCTGCTTCCAGTAGCGGATCTGCCGTTCGGCGACCGGGGTGGGCGCGTCGGCGGTGCCCAGGAGGGCGGCCTGCCAGGCGGTGTGGTCGGCGTACTGCACCCGCAGCGGCGCCAGGCCCGGGGCCCGCCCGGCGGCGCGCGCGGTGTAGCAGGCGGCCAGGTCACGGGCGAGCGGAGTGGTGGAGGCCCCGTCGCCGGCGATGTGGTGGAGCAGGAACAGCAGGGTGTGGCGGCGGTCGCCGTCGCTGAACAGGGTGACCCGCAGCGGGGGTTCGGCGGCCAGGTCGAAGCAGTGGCGTACGGCCTCGGTGAGGTGGGCGTCCGGCTGCCCGTCGCCGCCGGACGGGGCCGCGAGGGACGCGGTGTGCAGTTCGGGGCGCGCGTCGTGGGGCGGGAGGATCTGCTGGCGGGGCTCGCCGTCAACGGTCCGGTACACCGTCCGCAGCGTCTCATGACGTTCCGTCAGATCGCTCAGGGCGAGCCGGAGTGCGGCCCGGTCCAGCGGCCCGTCCAGGGTGAGGACGAGCGGGATGTTGTAGGTGGGGACGGGGCCTTCGAGGCGGTGCAGGAACCAGAGCCGCTGCTGGGCGGCGGAGAGCGGCAGGTCGCCGGTGCGCTCCACCGGCACCAGCGGGGGCCGCCCGTCGGGGTCGGCCGCCTCCCGGAGGTGGGCGGCGAGCGCGGCGGGGGTCGGGCGGCGGAACACCTCGGCGAGCCCGACGGCCGTGCCGAAGGTCTCGCGGATCCGTGCGGCGAGGCGGGCGGCGAGCAGGGAGTGACCGCCGAGTTCGAAGAAGCCCGCGTCGGGCGCGGCCGGCGCGTCCAGCCCCAGGACATCGGCGAAGAGTCCGCAGAGGACGTCCTCGTGCGGGGTGCGGGCGGCGGCCGGGGCGCCGGTGTCCGCCGCGGTCTCCGGGTCGGGGAGCGCCCGGTGGTCGAGCTTGTCGTTGGCGGTGCGCGGCAGCCGGTCCAGGACCAGGACGGCGGCGGGCACCAGCGGGGCGGGCAGCAGCCCGGCGAGGTGGTCGCGCAGGGCGCGCGGCTGCGGTGCGGCCCCGGCGGCGGGGACGGCGTAGCCGAGGAGCCGCTTGCCGTGCGGGGTGTCACGGGCGATCACCGCGGCCTGGGCCACCTCGGGGTGGCCGGCGAGCGCGGCCCGGATCTCGGCGAGTTCGATGCGGACACCGCGGATCTTGACCTGGTCGTCGCCGCGTCCCATGAATTCCAGGGTGCCGTCGGTGCGTCTTCGGACCAGGTCACCGGTGCGGTACATGCGTCCCCCCGGGTCGCCGTGCAGCGCGCCGAACGGGTCGGCCACGAAGCGCTCGGCGGTGAGGTCCGGCCGGCCGAGGTAGCCGCGGGCCAGGCAGGCCCCGGCCAGGTGGAGTTCGCCGGTGACGCCGGGCGGGACGGGCCGCAGCGAACCGTCGAGCACATAGGCGCGGGAGGCCCGTACGGGGCTGCCGGTACCGGGGGCGCCGGTGCCCGGGCCGCCGGGCAGCCACTGGTAGGCGTCGACGGTCGTCTCCGTCGGTCCGTACAGGTTGAGCGGCTGGACGCCCTCGGTGCCGGTGAGCCGCCGCCACAGCGGCTCCGGCACGGCCTCGCCGCCGACGACGAGGGTGGCGGGGCGGTGCCGCCCCTCGTCCAGCAGGCCCTCGGCGAGCAGCACTTCGGCGTACGAGGGGGTGACGTCCAGGTAGTCGATGCGCCGGTCCGCGACATAGGCGGTGAGGGCGGCCGGGTCGCGGTAGATGGCGTCGTCCAGCAGGTGCAGCTCGTGGCCGTGGGCCATCCAGATCAGCGGGTCCCAGGAGGCGTCGAACGCGAAGGAGGCGCTGTGGGCGACGCGCAGCGGCGACCGCCCGGCGCGGGCGACGGCGGGCGCGATGTGGTCGGTGCCGTGCCCGGCGTGCAGGTTGGCGAGGGAGGCGTGGGTGACCACGACGCCCTTGGGGCGGCCGGTCGAGCCGGAGGTGTGGATGATGTACGCCGCGTCGCCGGGGCGCGGCGCGGGCGGGGCGCCGGCGGGGCGGGCGTCGATCCGCGCCCGGGTCCCGGGATCGTCCAGCAGGAGGACCGGAACGGGGTGTTCGGGCAGCCCGCGGACGGCGTCGGTGGTGCCCACGAGGCAGACGGGGCGGGCGTCGTCGAGGACGTCGGCGGTGCGCCGGGCGGGGTGGGCGAGGTCGAGCGGCTGGCAGACGCCGCCCGCCTTGAGCACCGCCAGCAGGGCGACGACGGTGTCGGCGCTCCGGGGCAGGGCGAGGGCGACGGGGGTCTCCGCGCGGACGCCCCGGTCCCGCAGCTCGTGGGCCAGGCGGTTGGCCGCGGCAGTGAGTTCGGCGAAGGTCAGCACGGCCCCGCCGCGGACCGCCACGGCGTCGGGGGTGGCGGCGGCCCGGGCGTCGATCAGCTCCGGCAGAGTACGGCGGACCGGCTCCTCGGTGCGGCCCGCGGTGGCCCCGCGGATCTCCTCCGGGGTGAGCAGGTCGATCCGGCCGACCGGGCACCCGGGGTCCGCGGCCAGCAGTTCCGCCAGCCCGTCGAGGTACCGGAGCAGGCCCCGGTGGTGGGCGTCGAGGGCCGCCCCGTCGTACCGGGCGGCGTTGGCGTCGACACCGATCCGCAGTCCGCCGCCGGGCGCGGGGACGGCGCTGACGGCGAGGTCCTCGACCGGTCCGGCGGCGAGGTTGCGCACGGCGCCGGGCAGCCCGCCGAAGTCGAGGTCGCCCTCGAAGGGCTTGATGTTGACCATCGGCCCGAACAGGGGGCGTTCGTCGCCGCTGAGCCCGAGGTCCCGGCGCAGGTCCTCCTGGCGGTACCGCTGGTGGCGGCGGACCGCGCGGACCTCCAGCACCACCCGGCGCAGCAGTTCGGCGGCCGTGTCGCGGGGCCGGACGGCGATCCGCAGCGGCAGCACGTTGACGGTCATGGCGGGGGTGCGCAGGGCGGTGCCGCGGCGGTTGAGCAACGGCAGCCCCAGCACCACGTCCTGGGTGCCGGTGGTCCGGTGCAGGTAGCCCGCGGTGGCGGCGATGAGGAGTTCCGCCCAGGTGGCGCGGGCCGCGTGGGCGGCCTTCTCCAGCCGCTCCAGGTCACCGGGGGTCAGGTCGGTGCGGCGGCGGAGGACGTCCGGGTGGGCGGGAGCGGGCGGGAGCGCGGTGAGCGCGGGCGGCTCCGGCCGGTCGGCGAGCCGGGTGTGCCAGAAGTCGCGGTCGGCCGCGTACGCCTCGCCGGCCCGGTAGGCCGCCTCGTCCTCGACGAGCTCCCGCAGGGTGCCGAAGGAGCGGGCGGCGGGCTCCTGGCCGGCCGTCAACGCACCGTAGACCTCGGCGACCCGGCGGCCGATCAGGGTCAGCGCATAGGCGTCCACGGTGATGTGGTGCGCGCGCTGGTACCACCAGTGGCAGTCGTCCGCGACCCGGATCAGCGCCTGGGTGACGAGCGGGCCGCGGTCGAGCGGGACGGGGCGGGCCAGGTCGGCACGCATCCACGCCTCCGCCTCGGCCTCCGCGGCCGGGCGCGCCGAGCCGCGCAGATCGAGCCGGCGCAGCGCCGCCGCTCCCGGCGTGCGGCACTGCACCGGGCTCTCACCGTCCGCGGTGACCAGCACGGACAGTGTCTCCGCCTCTTCCACCGCCCGCCGCAGGGCGCGTTCGAAGAGGTCGGGGTCCAGGGGGCCGTGAATCTCCACGCAGTCACCGGTGTTGAGCACCGGGCTGTCGGGCGCGAGCGCCTGGGCGTGGAGAATTCCGGTCTGTGCGGCCAGCAGTGGCAGTCCGGTGGAAGCAGCGGCGATCTCGTGTTGACGCATGCGGAGAAACTCCCGGTGTACGGAAGGAACGGCGCACCGGACCACCGGCGCGAAACTTAGGTAAGCCTAAGCTACTTTTCTCGGCAGTAACACCACCGAGTGACAGCACCGAGTGACAGCCCCCGTGAACACCACCGGAGAAGCGGAGACCGATGTGACCGTGGCCGAACCCCTCAGGACCGTGACCGAACCCCTCCGAGCCGCACTGCGCGAACGCGTCCTGGCCCACCGCGAGGAGCTCCTCGCGCTCAGCCGCCGCATCCACGCCCACCCCGAGACCGCCTTCGGCGAGCACCGCGCCGCCGGCTGGTGCGCGGAGCTCCTGCGGGAGCACGGGTTCGCGGTGACGGCCCCGGCCCACGGGCTCGACACCGCGTTCCGCGCGGAGGCCGGCTCCGGCCCGGTGACGGTCGCCGTCGTCTGCGAGTACGACGCTCTGCCCGGCCTCGGCCACGCCTGCGGGCACAATCTGATAGCCGCCGCGGGGGTGGGCGCGGCGCTCGCCCTGGCCCCGTACGCGGACGAACTCGGCCTCACCGTACGCGTGCTGGGCACCCCGGCCGAGGAGCGCGGAGCCGGCAAGGCCCTGCTGCTGGCGGACGGCGCCTTCGACGGCGTGGACGCGGCCATGATGGTGCACCCCTGCCCGTTCGAGATGGCGGAGTTCCGCTCGTTCGCCCTCGGCACCCTCGATGTGGCCTTCACCGGCCGCACCGCCCACCCCAGCCTCAACCCGCACGAGGGGCGCAACGCGGCCGACGCCCTCACCGTCGCGCAGGTCGCCGTCGGCCTGCTGCGCCAGCAACTCCCCCCGCACTGGCGGGTGCACGGCGTGACGACGAGCGCCGGCACCGCACCCAACGCGATCCCCGACCGGGCCACCGCCTCGTACGAGATCCGCGCCCTCGCCGCGGAGGACCTGCAAGAGCTGCGCGACCGCGTGGAGGCCTGCTTCCGCGCCGGCGCCCTGGCCACCGGCTGCGAGGTGACCCTGACCCGCCCGGAACCGGACTACCTCGACTTCCGCGGCGACCCGCGCCTCACCGCCCTGTGGCAGGAGAACGCCCGCCGTCTGGGCCGCCCGGAGCCCCAGCGCCGCGAGCCCTTCGCCTGCACGGACATGGGCAACGTCTCCCACGCCGTCCCGTCGATCCACCCGGTCCTGGACATCACCGGCGGCACCTGCGGCCCCCACGAACCGGAATTCGCGGAGGCAGCGATCTCGGAGAGCGCCGACCGGGCCCTGCTCGACGGGGCGATCGGGATGGCGTGGACGGCCGCCGACCTGGCGGCGGGGCAGGGCGGCGGGAAGACGACGGGCCAGGCAGTCCGACGGGGCGTGTGACGGGGCTCCGTTCATGCCGCTCCGGCCGGAGCGGCCGGGGCGGCCCGTGTCGCGTGTCCTGTGTGCCCAGCGGCCCTACCTGCGCTGAATCGTTGCAGAGACCCGCCGGGCAACGAGCTGGGTGGAGCGGGAGGGGCGTCGAACAAATGCCTCGACACCACTCGCGGTGGTAGGGGAAGCTTCGCGCGATGACCAGAATCGACGACACACCCCCCGCGTGGGACGAGCGCACCCAGCTCACCACGTTTCTCGACTACGCACGCGACACCGCCCGGGCCAAGTGCGAGGGCGTCTCCGCGGAGAACGCTCGCAAGGCGCTCCTGCCGGGCTCACCGCTGATGACCATGAGCGGAGTGATCAACCACCTCCGCTGGGTCGAGTACTACTGGTTCCAGGTGGTCTTCCTCGGCGAGGAGGACCGGGGCCCCTGGACCGAGGAGGACCCCGACCGCGAGATGCGCATCGCCGTCGACTTCCCGCTCACGCAGTTGCTCGACGAATACGCCGAACAGAGCGCCCGCTACCGCGAACTGGTCGCCGGGAACGACCTGGGCAGCCGGGCCGAGCGCGCCGTCCGCGACGGCCTCCACGTCGACCTGCGCTGGATCGTCCTCCACCTCACCGAGGAGACAGCCCGCCACAACGGCCACTTGGACATCCTGCGCGAGATGCTCGACGGCACGACCGGCGACTGATGTTTCGAGCGCATGGGTGCGCCGGGTTGAGCGATCAAGGCCGTGATGCCAAGCGATCGGCCTCCCGGTCAAGTGCCGTGCCCGCTGGGGCGCTTGTGCCCTCAACAGCCGGCACACGGCCGCAGGGCAGGGCGCGGTCATCAAGGCTGTCCGGGCGCGGCGTGAGTACCCGGCAGGCAGCCGGCTTCCAGCCTCATTGGATCAGGCAGCCGTCGAAAGGCTTCATTTCGATCCGCACGATGGGAATCCCCAGCGCGGCCAGCCGCTGAACAGCCCAGGCTACGGCGTCCTCCAAGTGGGGGGACGCCACGACGCAGGGGAAGCGGACGCCATGCTGGCCGTCCTCCCAGCCGATCTCACCGCCGGCGAGGGCATCTGCATGATCAAACTGGTCGGATTGCTCTGCTGTGGGCTCCACCCCGGGGTGCAGGAGGAACGCCCACTCACGCACAGCCGCTGTATCGGCGGGTGAACTCATCGACCTTCTTTCCCTCCGTTCCCGGGTTCGTGGGGGTGCTCCAGATCCTCGTGCTGGCTGAGCACGGGCAGCAGATCACATATCCCCACCTGTGGCCGTTTTGGTCTCTCTTGACCTTCAGGCCGGCCTTCTCTGCCCGTTGCAGCGCCGCCTCGACAGCCGCCTTCGGGTGCCGATCACCTTTCATACAGCAGTCACCCCCTGTGTAGCGAACGAGCAACGGCGCGACAGGACACGAGCGCGACCGCGGGAACAGCGCGCGAAATGCGGCAACCAAGAGCGTGAACGAGCAGCCGGTACTGAGCGGCGGTACCAACGGCCGGGTGAGCCCGCCGCAAGGGCGACCGTGCCCATGCGGTCTTCGACGGAAGACCGCATGCGGCGGTCAGCCGAAGATGAGCTCGGCGTCCTTGTCCCAGCAGTACGTCATCACGGTGACGAGTTGCCGGGCGTCGTCGACGCGCCGCTGGAGAACGGGATCGCTGTCCTCGTGCTGGAGCCGACCGATGATTTCCTCCAGCCTGGGCAGCATGGCTGCGCACTGTGCAGGCGTGAGAGAGCCGTCGTCGTCCGGGTGGTCGAGCAGCGGTGCCAGCGTGGTGGAGATGCTGCTCCACGTACGGTCTCCACCGAACCCGGTCATCTCAGCGAGGGTGAAACCCTCCACCTGGGCCAGCCACTCCCGGAACATATGGAAGCCGGTGTAGGACCAGGAGACATCCGGGCCGGCGACATCGCCGTCTCCACAGAAGAGCATGAGCCCCATTCCAGTCCTCTCCTGTGCTCCTCGCCTGCCCGGTGCCCAGGATCAGTTACCGGGAGATCTGCCGGCAACTGAAATGAGTCGCCGCATGGATGTCGTACGGGACAGCCCTCAGCCGCGGCGTGCCGCGACAACCGCCGCATGGGCGGGTGCGGTGAGGATTTCCGTGGCGTCCAGGGCCGGGTGGGTGAGGTAGAAGAGGCGGAGCTCGTCCACATCGCCCTCGAAACGAGGCGGCCAGTCCGGCGAGGGGGTGAAGTCGTCCAGGATGAGAAGGCCACCCGGAGCGAGCAGTTCGACGACCCTCTCGGGGTCGTCACGTTTGCCTCCGCCGTCGCAGAAGAAGACGTCGAAGGGGGCATGCCGCTCCAGCAACCGCCAGTCCCCGGTGAGGACATCGACGCGGTCGTCGTCCGCGAAGACACCGGCCGCTCGCCGGGCCAGCAGCTCGTCACGCTCCACGGTCACCAGCCGGGCTCCGGCGCCGAGCCCACTGTGCAGCCAGGCGGTCCCCACGCCCGAGCCGGTGCCGCTTTCCGCGATGACGCCATGGGGTTTGGCGGCAGCGGCCAGCCTGAGCAACCTGCCCACCTCAGGGAGGCAGCTCTTCCGGAAGCCCGCCTCGGAGGCGACTCGCTCCGCGGCCGCCACGCGAGGCGGAACCGCACGCTCTGCCATGGTCACGCATCCCCCTTCACCGTGACCACGACGCTATCCGCCGGCAGAGGTGTCCGCAGGAAGTTCCGCCCCTCCATACGTGTGGGGGCAACTCGACCGACCCCCGAAGCCGCGTGTGCCGGCACCGGTCGAACCGGCGTCGGCACGCTGCCAGTTCGGCGAACAGCGAACCACCGCCACCAGCCCAGGCACAGGAACCTCGTCAGCCCGTCCCAGGACTCCAGCGGCAAGGCTCTTTCCATCCATCAGGACTTCTTCAGCGCCTCCGCGATGTCGTCCAGCACCACCCGGCCCGCCAGCGGGCCGCCGCGGGTGGACCAGACCGAGCCGTCCACGGTCACCACATGGTCGTCCTGCACCGCGTTCAGTTCCTTGAAGGCGGGCTTGCGCTGCACGTCCTTCAGTGCCTTCTCGCCGTCCGGGGTGAGGGTGCTGAGGAACAGCCAGTCGCCGTCGATCTCCTCGATCTTCTCCAGGGAGAGCGACGGGGTGTGCGCGTTGCCGTCCTTGTTCTGGGACTTGGGGCGCTTCAGGCCCATGTCCAGGGCGACCCCGCTGGCGAACTGCCGCTTCTCCATCCAGCTCGGGCCGTCCGGGTTCCAGCGGACGATGCTGACCTCGGCCCCCTTGCTCTCACCGAGCCCGGCACCGGCCTTCTTGGCGGCGGTTTCGTAGTCGGCGATGGCCTTGTTGGCCTTGTCGAGTTCGTTCACGGCGTTGCCCACGCCCCGGAAGGACAGCTTCCATTCGTCGGTGGGCGCCATGGTGACCAGGGTCGCCGGGGTGATCTCCCGCAGCTGCTTCAGGACCTGTTCGTCCTGCATGTCGCCGGCCAGGATCAGGTCCGGCTTGGCCGCGACGACCTTGTCCATCACCGGCTGCAGCAGATTGCCCACCACATCGATGCCCTCGACCTTGTCCTTCAGATAGGCCGGGGGCTTGCTCAGGCCCTGGCCGTTGGTGATGCCGACCGGCTCGAGGCCGAGCGCCAGCACGGCGTCCAGGTCCTCCTGCGTCAGGGTCACGATCCGCTTGGGGTGAGCCGGAACCTCGACCGCCTTGCCGGTCGCGTCCTTGACGGTCCGGGTGGCGTCCGAGGAGGTGCGTCTCTTGGTGTCCGACGAGGACTTGTCGTCACCTGAACCGGAACCGCATCCGGCGGCCAGCAGGACGGCGGCGCCCACTCCGGCGAGTACCCGCACGGCGCGGCGAGAGGCGGAGAGGGAGGGGCGGTTGAGCAACGTCATGTACGGCTCCGGCGTGAGAAGGCGTGGGAGAACCGCCCCGGGAGAAGAGTCTCCACCGAGGCAGCCTTAGGTTAGCCTTACCTTATGCTGAATTCGCAAGGGGTTCGCGCGCCCCTGCCGGGGAAAGTTCTGCCGTCCGTGGAACTCCGGGTCGAGAAACTCACCGCCGGATACCCCGGACGCCGCGCGGTCACCGACGTCGATCTCACCGTCGCCCCCGGCCAGGTGGTGGTGATCGTCGGCCCCAACGGCTGCGGAAAGTCCACCCTGCTCCGCTGCATGGCGCGGCTCCACCAGCCCGAGTCCGGCCGGGTGCAGGTGGACGGCAGCGACCTCTGGAAGCTCCGCCCCCGGGACGCCGCCCACCGGGTGGCGCTCCTCCCCCAGTCCCCGCAGGCGCCCGAGGCCGTCACGGCGGCCGGTCTCGTACGGTACGGACGCCACCCGCACCAGGGCCTGTTCCGCCAGTGGTCGCACGAGGACGAGCGGGCCGTGGCGGACGCCCTGGACGCCACCGGCGTCTCCGAGCTCGCCGACCGCCGGCTCGACCGGCTCTCCGGCGGCCAACGGCAGCGCTGCTGGCTCGCGATGACGCTCGCCCAGGACACCCCGGTGATCCTGCTGGACGAACCGACCAGCGCCCTCGACATCGGCCACGCGGTCGAAGTCCTGGGGCTCGTACGGGAGGTGGCGTCCGCGGGCCGCACGGTCGTCATGGTGCTGCACGACCTCGCCGCCGCGGCCCGGTACGCCGACCGGATCGTCGCCCTGCAGGACGGCCGGGTCGTCGCCGAGGGCCCGCCCCGGGAGGTCGTCGACGCAGGTCTGGTCCGCCGGCTGTACGGGATCGAGGCGGACATCCTCCGGGCCCCGACCGACGGGGCTCCGGTGGTGGTCCCCGCGTCCGGCGGGCCCCTCCCCCCGTCGGGGGTCTCCGCCGCCGCGCCGCTCACCGAGACCTGAGGCGCCGCCCCCGGAGGGTCACCGCCCGTGACCGTCGGTCGCGGGCGGCCCCCACCGCAGGGAGGCCTGTACAGCCGCGGCCCCGGGGGACAAGGCGCCCGGAGCCCGGGCGAGCCCCCGCACTCCGGGAGGCCGTCCCACGACCACCGGCCCCGCCGCACCCCCGCCCGGCCGGATGCCGCGGAACGGGCGCTCCGCGATGGCAGGCCGGAGGCGGAGCGGAGACCATGGATGCAGCCGGGTATCAGCGATGGCACGAGGGGCCCGGACCGGCACCAGGCAGCGCGCCCACGGTCGCGGAAGGAGTGCCTGGGATGAGTGCATCCGAGTCCTTCGGAGCCCATCCCGGGGCGGCGGGCACCGGCCCGTCGGCACCGGGCGGCCTGCTCGACGTGCTGAACGTCGCGGCAGCCGTCCTCGACGCCGACGGGCGCATCCGGCTGTGGAGCCCGCAGGCCGAGCAGCTCTTCGGCTACACCGCCGAGGAGGCCCTGGGCGAGTACGCCGGCCGGCTGCTGGTGCGCGAAGAGCACATGGAACTGGTGCTGGGGCTGTTCGCCGAGGTCATGGCGGGCGACGACGGCTGGGCCGGAGTCTTCCCGGTGCGGCACAAGGACGGCGGCACGCTGCTGGTGGAGTTCCGCAACATGCGGCTCCAGGACAAGCAGGGCGACTACTACGCCCTGGGACTGGCCACCGACCAGGCCACCCTCCGGCGGGTCGAACGCGACCTCGCGCTGTCCACCCGCCTGGTGGCGCAGTCACCGATCGGCCTGGCCGTGCTGGACACCGACCTGCGGTACGTCACCACCAACCCGGCGCTGGAGCGCCTGAACGGCGTGCCGGCCGCCGAGCACATCGGCCGGACCCTCGACGAAGTCCTGCCGGACCTGGAGACGGCGCCCCTGGAGCGGGCCATGCGCCGGGTCCTCACCACCGGTCTCCCGGTCCTCGACCAGTACGTCGTCGGCCGCACCCCGGCGGATCCGGAGACGGACCACGCCTGGTCGGTGTCGTTCTACCGGCTCGAATCGTCCAACGGGAAGGTGCTGGGGGTGGCGGCGTCGGTGGTCGACGTCACCGAGCGCCATCTCGCCGTCCAGGAGCAGCGGCGGGCCGCGCTCACCCTCCAGCGGAGCCTGCTCCCGCAGCATCCGCCGCCGCAGCGGCCGGGGCTGACGCTGGCCTCCCGCTACGAGCCGGCCCGTGCGGTGGACGAGATCGGCGGCGACTGGTTCGACGTCATCCCGCTGAGCGAGGACCGGACCGCCCTGGTGGTCGGTGACGTCATGGGCAGTGGCATCAGCGCCGCGGCCATGATGGGGCAGCTCCGCACCGCCACCCGCACCCTGGCCGACCTCGGCCTGGATCCGGCGCAGGTGCTGCACCATCTGGACCGGCTGACCGACGGGCTGGACCACACCATCGCCACCTGTGTCTACGCCGTGCACGACCCGCACGACGGGCAGTGCCGCATCGCCCTCGCGGGGCACCTGCCACCGGCCCTGCTGCACGCCGACGGCCGCCGTGAGCTGCTCGACCTGCCGACGGGCGCGCCGCTGGGGGTGGGCGGCGTCGTCTTCCGCACCACCACCCTCGGGCTGCTGCCGGGCGATCAGCTCGTGCTGTACACCGACGGGCTGGTCGAGACGCGGGACGAGGCCATCGACGTCCGGCTGGCCACCCTGCTGGACAGCCTCGACAACGCGGACCGCCCGCTGGAGAAGACCTGCGACCATCTGCTGCGCACGCTGCGCCGCCCCGAGAACCGGGAGGACGACGTGGCCCTGCTGATCGCCCGGACGCACGCCTTCGACCACTGACCGGTGTGCCACCGCCTGCCGGCAGGTTCTGATTTCCTGTGCCCGCAGTGCGAGGTTTTGCCGAACGGTCGATCACCTGTTGCCCCTGGTCACGTAGCTTTCAGGCATCCATTGATCGCGATGCGGACCTCTCCCGGCATGAGCGGGAGGGGCCCGCTGGGAGGCATGTCATGAGTGTGGTCAACCTGTCCCGGACCGCGGCCGCGCTGTCGGGCGCATGGAGCTCTCGTCCGCTGGGCGAGGTGGGGACGGCCTGCGTCAAGGTGCTGCGCATGGACGAGCTGCCGGTCGAGGAGGAGACGCATGGCACCGCCGAGGTGCTGCTGGTACTCGATGGCCGGCTGGAGTTGAGCGTTGAAGACGCCGAGGTGACCGTGGGGCCGGGCGAGATGTACGCCGTGCCGGCGGGCGCCCGGCATGCCGTTCGTGCAGGAAGCCGAGGAACCCTGGTGATAGTGGAAGTGCCTGAAAGCTGAGGGCGGTTCAGGCGGCCCCCCGGTCGGTACTGGGTTTGCTGTGCGGACGGCGGCCGTCCCGCCCGCCCGGCCGGGAGCGCCGAGCGGAACGGGACGGCCCGGTGGTCAGCGGCCTCCGGCCGGCCGCGTGTCCTCGTCGTCCTCGGTGGCCAGCAGGTCCTGCAGTTCCCGCACCGCCGCACGGAGCCGGTCGGCGAAGGCGTGCATCCCCTCGGCCACCGGGCGCAGGGTGCTCAGGTAGACGTTGAACCGGTCGGGCAGCAGGACGTAGGCGACGCCGATGCACCGGCTGCTGGTCGACCCGAAGCCGAAGTACTGGATGTGGGTGGAGGGCGCGGAGCTGGTGCTCAGGCAGTCGTCCCGCATGACGAGCCAGCCCGGCGTGCCGTACAGCCCCGGGTCCTCCGGCACGCCCAGCGACGCGCCGCGCCGCTTCCGGATCAGCTGGAGCTCCCACAGGTGCTGCTCGGGTGCCTGCCCCTGCTGGCACTGCTTCGCCCGTTCCACATGCCGGTCGGCGGCGGCCCGGAACGCCGCCCGGCGGGCCGCCCGGTCCGCGCCGGGGTCCTCCATCGCGGCCACGAACCGCAGCACCTCGGGCGTGACGACCCGCATCGCCTCGGTCCGCCCGCGCCGGAACTGCCGGGTGGCGATCGACTCGTAGGTCGGCCCGACCGTGCCCTTGGCCCGCTGATGGGCGAGTTGGTAGGCCATCTGCACGAACGCGTCGGGCGAGATGCGCAGCTGCTTGGCCCGGTTGCCGCCGAAGTCGTCGAAGGAGACCGTGGTGGTCGCCGTGGCGGCGCCGTACTCCGCGAACGCCTCGGCGGCGGACCGTACGTCCGCGCGCAGGGCCGCGTCGAGCACGAAGGTGACGGGCTCGACGGCGGGCAGACCCTGGGACCGCGCGCCCGACTGCCGGGCGTGCTCCTCGACCGGGGTGCCCAGCAGGGCGTCGACGAAGCTGAGGATCGTCGTCCCGTCGAGCTCGCAGTGCTCCACGTTGATGCCCGCCCGGCCGTCCTCGAAGACGATCAGGGACACCGCCTTGTCGAACCACCGGTTGCCGCTGTTCCCGTACAGCAGCTGGTCGCAGGTCTCCTGCGTGTCCCCGGGGGCGAAGTCCTCCAGACACACGCAGAACAGCGCCGACTCGACCGCCTCGAGCGCGTCCGCGTTGCCGGGGTCGCAGGCGACGAGGGCGTCCCGGCGGCCGGCCCACTCGGCCCGCGCCATGGTGGTGAGATGCCCGACGGAGGCGTCCTGCGGGGCCGGCTCCGCCCCGGCCTTCATGACGGCGGCCAGCCCCGCCGCGAGGTCGTCGGGGGTGTGCGGCAGCCCGTCCTCGCCGAGCACCTCCATGCGGAACAGGTTGCCGCGGTGGAACACCACGATGTGGCGGGCGGACGACGGGCCGGGCCGCTCCTCGGAGTACGGGGCGCGCACCGAGTCCAGCTCCCGGCCGGGGATCCGGGTCGTGGAGAACAGGTACTTGTTCTGGTCCATCGAGAGCGCCCGGCCCCGCTGGACGATCGGCGGAACGCGCTCCGCGTCCAGGTTCCGCTTGTAGGCGACGGCGGCGGTGATCAGCCCGGCGGCCCGTTCCACCTGGCTCTGCCCGGTGTCCTGGAACAGGAAGAAGAAGTTCGCGTTGAGCGCGATGCGGTCGCGCCGGCCCAGGTAGCGGTAGGGCCAGAAGGTGTCGAGCCAGCTGTGCACGCCGTCCTCGGCGTCGTACCGCTCCAGGGCCGCGTGGAGGGTCCGCCCGGGGCCGTCCGGCCGGAGGAACGCCTCCACTTCCGTGCGGGTCCGCTCCCGCTCCGCCGCGGTGAGCAACGGCTCGCACCAGGCGAGGAACCGTTCGCAGGTCTCCTCCAGCGTGGGCAGGGGCACGCGCGGCAGGGTGTCGTCGTTCGCAAAGGTACGGGTGGCCGGGGTGGCCGGTTCCTGACTGCTGTTCACTGGGTTCCTCGATTGGTCACTGGTTGCCTGGATCTCGGGACGGGGTGGTGCCGTCGGTGACTGCAGCCCGCCGCAGTCACCGACGGGACGGCGGACGAACGTCACCCGACGGCGTGTCGCTCGGGCTCGCGCGGCCGGGAGACGTGGAGCCGGGCGTAGAACCAGCCGTCGGCCTCCAGGCCCGACGGGTCCACGCCGACGGACGACAGGGTGTCGAGCACCCGCGACTGCTCCTCCGGGGAGGCGAACCGCCGCTGTTTGAACAGGCCTTCGACGTGGACGGTCTCGTAGCCCGCGGCGGCGAGGCTCTCCTCGACCGCGTCGAACGGGAACATGCGCAGGACGAAGTGGGCCATCCACGGCTTACGCGCGCCGCCGTGGGCCTCGACCACCCGGGAGAGCGTCTTCTCGGTGACGTAGCCGACGCAGCCCGTGGAGATGACCAGGTCGGTCCCGGCGAGCAGCGCGCGCTGCTCCTCGGTGGGGTCGTACGTCTCCAGGTCGGCGTGGACCGCACTGTCGAGGAGCCCGGCCGCCAGCGCATACGAGAGGGCGGGCCGGGAGGCGTCGAGGCCGGTGAACCGGGCCCCGGCGGGGCGTTCCCGGCCGGCGACCCACTCCCGGTCGCGGGCGAGCAGTTCGTCGCCGGTCAGGCCGGGGGTGTCGCCGTCGCAGTACCGCTCGTAGAGCCCGTCCATGGTCGTGTTGCAGGTGAGCAGGGCGGCGTTGATGCCGTAGGAACAGCCGATGTCCAGAATGTGCGGCGTACGGACCCGCCGGACGTCCCGGTATTCGTGGACGAGTTTCGTGAAATAGGGCTTGGCCAGCTGAGGGATGCAGTAGTCGAGCTCGCGCAGCGTACGGAAGTACGCACGCGGGTCGGGTTGCGTGTAGATGTTCTCGAGGGAGACTTTTCCGGTCGGGTCGAATCGCACGGGTGCACTCCTGACGTGGATGCAGAGCGGTCGACGGGCCGAGGGAGGGTGGTTTCACCGCACCGGCGGCCTCGCTAGTCCAGCAGCTGATCGACGCGCACCGCACGGCCCTCGGCCGCCAGATGCTGTGGCATCACGCGGCCGAACAGCTGTTTGGTGCGCGCCACGCTCCCGATGACTCCGGGGCGCTCGCTGTAGGCGAATATCGCGGTGTGCCGCGCGGTGCGGCCCGCCACCTCGCTCACCCGGTGCAGCGAGTAGCGGCCTTTGAACAGTTGCAGATCGCCCGGCCGCAGGGTGAGCCGACGGATCAGCCGCTCACCGCGGCCGGTCAGGACGTCCCGGACGTCGTCGAAATTCTCGGCCTGCGCGGACCGGATGTTCGGGCAGTACTCGAAGACACCGCCGTCCTCGGATTCCTGGGTGAGCAGACTCACGGTGAACTCGTTCGTGTCGAAGTGCCAGGGGTGTTCCATCCCCGGGTTCACCACATTCAGGCACAGCCCGGAGAGCGGGTCCCCGAGTTCATGGAGCCGGGGCAGTTCGAAGCAGTCGGCGATGAAGCGCTGGAACAGCTCGTCGGAGTAGAGCTGATGAATGATGAATTCCCGGGGAATGCGGTCGCGGGCCACGAAGGCATTCCCGCGCTCGATCGCGATGCGCCCCGGATGGCCCTCCGGAACGGTGGAGTCGACGTCGATGTTGTAGGCGTTGACCGTTTCGACGTCGTAGTGCGCCCGCGGCGCGATGGCCGCGCATTCCTCGCGGAGCGCTGCGGCCAGGGACGGCCGGATGAATGCGGGAAGGACGCTGCACCCCAGCGTCTCCAGTTCGCCGCGGGTGCGGATGACCATGGTTTTCCAGTCGGCACTGTCCGGATCGGACAAGGGGTAGCGAACCGTGTCCACCACCTGCTCGACCGTACGAGTTACCGAAGTGCTCATGAGGATCCTCTCCACGCGCAAGTTCATCGCGCCCGTCCGGAACACCGGAGCGGGCGTCGACAACAGTTCTGGCCACTCGTGCGGGAGAAGCAGATCGGCCCAGCACTGTCAAGGCCGCCGCCTCCCGCGAAGGAACTGCTCCCGTAACGCCTTCCTGTCTCTTTCGAACCCCAGAGGGGTGTAGCACATTCGTCACGCTCCATTCAGGGTCCCGCGACGTGTGTGACGCGATCCACTGCGATCCGCTGATGAAGATTCAGCACAACCTCACATAACGGAAACTGACATCACATCAATGCCTGCGGGCAGGTTTTGACGGCCCGCGAAGAGGAGAACATCGGAGTCGGTGCGGTACGGCCGATCCGTGGCCGTCTTCACACGGACGTGGGCGTCCGCGCACAGGCGTTTCCCCACCACGGAGCCGCCCCCGGCGGATGGCAACGGCCCGCGGCGCTGTCTCCGACGGCGCCCGGTCGGCCCGGCGTCCGTTTCGGCCCGGTGTCCGTCGGCCCGGCGTCCGTGAGTCGCCCCGACGTGCGCGGGGGAAACTTCACGCCCTCGGCCCTCTTCCCGGCCACCCGCACAGTCGGCGTACAAGCCACGGCGGCGTAGACCTCCCGCGGGGACAGGACGGCCGCCGGTGCCCCGTAGGGGTGCCCTGCCGCTCCCGGCCGCCCGCCTGAGCTCCGACCGGATCGTGCGCGCGGTCCGGACTCCGGGACTCCGGGACTCCGGGACTCCGGGACTCCGGGACTCCGGGACTCCGGCACACAGCGGACACCGAGACGCATCGGCCGGCTACGCACATTCCCGCAGCACCCCCTCCGCAACCCCACGTATCCGGCCGGCCACCCCCGGAACGCTCATCACGTTCTGTGCTGGGATCGACCCCACCTGCTCCCGCGTCCGCGGATGGGCCGATGCAGACGGGAACCGACATGTGGGCCGCACTGACCTCGCTGCTGGGTGTCGTCCTCGGTGGGGCGCTGTCCTTCGCGGCCCAACAGTCCGCACGCCGCTCGACGGAACGCGCCGAGGCGCGGCGCCGCAGCGACGAGGCCGCCGAGACCCGCCGCGCCGACCGGATCTCCCACCTGGTGGCCTTCATCGTGGCCGTGCAGGAGGCCGAACGCGTGGCGGTGGACCGCTGCCTCGACCGGTCGGCCGACGAGCAGGCGAGGCGACAACGGGCCGAAGAGACCATCGACAGGCTGTGGGTGCTCCAGAAGACGATCCATATGCTGTGCGCCCCGCAGGTGAACGACGCCGCGCGCGTCCTGGTGTTCGCGCTGCAGGAGGTGCTCAGAGACGGCCCGAGTGGCTCACCGGAATCGGTGGTCGAGCAGGTGGCCGCGCATATCCGCCCGAGCCGCAACGCCTTTCTGGACACGGCCCGCGACTGCCTGGGCTGAGGGCTGTCCCGCATTTCATGACGGATCGGCGCACGGCATCGGATGCGAAGCTCACCGTCCGGCAGGGTGGGTGCGGTCGTACGGTCGGTCGGACCGCTCCTGCCTAGGCTTTGCGGGCGAGTAGGTGAACCTCCTGAAACTGCCGTCGGTCGGTGGGCTGAGGCTCGCGAACCATCCGGGCCACCTCGGCCAGCCCGGACTCGCGCAGCATCGCGGCAAGGTGATCAGGCGACCACCGATAGGCCGGCGCGACGGCGTGATCGAAGACCTGCGTCGGGTGGGACGGATCACCGCTTGCCCAAAAGCCGACCAGAAGGTGGCCGCCAGGTGCCAGCACCCGGTGGAACTCCGCCAGGATGGCGGGGAGTCCTTGCGGCGGAGTGTGGATGATGGACCAGCGGGAGAGGACGCCGCCCAGCGCGCCGTCAGCGATCGTCAACGCGGCCATCGAGCCCACGTCGAACCGCAGGCCCGGATAGGCCTGTCGAGCCGACTCGATCATCACGGGAGAGGCGTCGATACCGAACGCCGCCAGCCCCAGCTCGTCCAGATGAGCGGTGACATGGCCAGGCCCACACCCCAGGTCCGCGACCTGACCACCCCCACCCGCCCGTACGGCCTCGGCGAAGACACCCAGCATGGCGCGGTCCAGGGGACTGTCACGCAGCGTGTCGCGGAACAGTTGCGCGTAGGTGGGGGCAGCAGCGTCGTAGGCATCGCGGGTGGCACTGAGGACATCGTGTTCGACCATGCTCGCGACAGTAGTTCCTGACGCTGAGGCGAGCCCGACCAATGCCAGGAACACTGGCTGCTCGACCAGACGGCCAGCACCATCGCCTGGCTGTTCCTGGGGCAGGAGCCCGCGCGCCCGTTCGGCGCCACTCTTCCTTGATCATGAGGGCAATTCCGCCAATAGAGTCGGCTGGACGGTACCAACGGGGGGATCGATGACACCAGCGGATGCAGTGCCCATAGTCTTCGTTCACGGGACGCGCTTCAGCGCGGGGCAGTGGAGCGTGCAGCTTGCCGCGCTGCGGGACGAGTTCCCGGTAGCCGCTGTCGACCTGCCCGGCCATGGTGAGCGCTCGGCTCAGCCCTGGAGCCTGCGCAGTGCGGCGGAGATCATCGCTTCCGCGGTGGACTCGCTCGACCGTGGGCCGGCTCTGGTCGTCGGGCACTCGCTCGGCGGATACGCCTCGCTGGAGTTCGCGCGGCGATATCCGGAACACCTGCGCGGACTGGTCCTCGCGGGAGCCAGCGCCTCAACCCGCGGCCTCTGGGCAGCGCCCTACCGGTGGGTCGCCAGGCTGGTCCCTCATATACCGGCGGATCGGCTGGCCCGGTGGAACGACCGGTTTCTGCGGCGGCTCTATCCACCGGAAGTGGTGGAGGCGACCATCCGTTCCGGCTATGCCTTCCATAGCCTGCCCGCGGCGTGGGGCGAGGTACTGGGACACTTCGATGCGAGTGCGATGCGGTCTGTGAAGGCTCCGGTACTGATCCTCAACGGCGAGAAGGACCCCGTCTTCCGGGCCGGCGAGTCGGACTTCGCCCGTGCACATCCCCACGCACGCGTCGAGTTGATCCCGCGGGCACGGCATCTCGCGAACTTCGACGCCCCGGGCGCCTTCACCGATGCCGTCCGCCGCTTCGCTCGGCAGCTCCCTGCCGTCGGCTGAGTGCGCCGTCGCCGGACCCCCGGGCCCCCTCAATTCCCACCGGTGACAGCGGGGCCGGGACGGCCCGCGGCTGTCGTGTACCACCACTGCTGCGCTGCGGGACGGCCCCTCCGCTTCCCTACTCCCCTACTCCCGGTCGTCCGGATTCCGATTGTCCGGGCAGTCCGCCGCGACCCAGGTGGCGGTGAGGTCCCGGCAGACGATGTACAGCGTTCCGGGGCGGAAGGCCACCTCGTGGGAGCAGCCGTATGCGTGCGGGAGGATCTCGTCCAGGATGACGGTGCCGGGAAGCCCCAGTTCGGGTGCCTCCGGTATGTCAATCCGGATCTCCGTGACCTCCGTGTAGCGGACGATCAGGTCCTCGTCGTGCTTCCAGCAGTTGTGCCGGAAGTGGATTCGGTAGTCCGGGCACTCGGCGCTGGGCACGGTGAGCTGCTGGAACTGCAGATCCTTGGTGCAGCGCGTACCGGAGAACCGGTAGTGGTCCGGGTCGGCGGCGAAGGCACGCGCGCCGGGCGGCAGGCGGTCGACCAGCTCGGGCAGTTGCTCCATGTACGGGGTCGGGTCGATGACCCCGGTGCAGGTGCCGCGAACCGCGTCGAGGTCGACGTACTGCATCGGACTGCTCCTGCCCCGTTCACCTGTTGCCGCTGAAAGGCCTCATGGTCGCATGCCGGATGAGTCACCGGCGTGCTCAGCCGTCCCCCTGCCGGCGTTCCGGGATTGCCCCGGACGGAAACCGGCTCTCCGACCGGCCCTCCGACGCGTCCGCCGACCCGTCCGCCGACCGGTGCCGCCCCGGGGCGACGCGCCCACCGGAGCATGCTCTGCCGCGGACACCGTCCGCCACACGCCCATACCCGCCCCCGTCCCCACCCCGAGCTGCCGGAATGACCAAACAGCAGGGAGAGAGCGGTGAGAAGCAAGGCCCCGGCAGACGTACTGGTGGTGGCACGGCAGCAGCATCCACGAAGTCGAGGTATCCCTTGTGAGCACCACCGGAACAGAGACCGTCCGGGTCGACCACCGCGACGCGGACGAGCAGCAGGGCCGGCGCATCACCTCACCGCTCGTTCTGACCATGCTGCTGCTCCTGGTGCTCACGGCGCAGGGGCCGCTCCGCCGGGCCCTGGCCGCGCCGGTGATCCAGAGCTGGACGACCGTGTTCGTCGCGGTGTTCGTGCAGGCGCTGCCCTTCCTCGTGCTCGGGGTGCTGCTGTCGGCGGTCATCGCGGTGTTCGTCCCGCCGGCGTTCTTCGCCCGGGCGCTCCCGCGCCGGCCCGCCCTCGCGGTACCGGTCGCCGGCGTGGCCGGTGCGGTCCTGCCCGGCTGCGAGTGTGCCTCCGTGCCGGTGGCCGGGGCGCTGATGCGGCGGGGGATCACCCCCGCGGCGGCGCTCGCGTTCCTGCTCTCCGCTCCCGCGATCAACCCGATCGTGCTGACCGCCACCGCTGTCGCCTTTCCCCGCAACCCGGAGATGGTCCTCGCCCGCTTCGTGGCGAGTCTGCTGCTGGCCTGTGCGATGGGCTGGCTGTGGCAGCGCCTGGGCCGCACCGACTGGCTGCGCCCGCCGGCACGCCCGTCCTCCGACGGCCTGAGCAAGGGGGCTGCGCTCTGGGGGGCGGTACGGCACGACGTGATGCACGCCGGGGGCTTCCTCGTCGTGGGCGCGATGGCCGCGGCCACCCTCAAGGCCGTGGTTCCGGCCGGCTGGTTGCAGCGGGCGGCGGACAGCCCGGTGGTGTCGGTCCTCGTCCTGGCGGTCCTCGCGGTGCTGTTGTCGATCTGCTCCGAGGCGGACGCGTTCGTGGCCGCGTCGCTGTCGCAGTTCTCGCTCACCGCCCGGCTGGCGTTCCTCGTCGTCGGCCCGACGATCGATCTGAAGCTGCTCGCGATGCAGGCCGCCACCTTCGGCCGGGGGTTCGCGCTGCGGTTCGCCCCGGCCACCTTCACCCTGGCCGTTCTTCTGTCGGCCCTGGTCGGGGCGGTGGCGCTGTGAACCGGCAGGCACAAGCGGTGGTGCTGTTCCTGGTCGGCGGGGCAATGCTGCGCGCCGGGCTCACCGACCTCCATCTGCGCTACGTCAAGGCCGGGCTGCGCCCGTTGGTGCTGGTGGCGGGTGCCGTGCTGATCGTCGCCGCCGTCGCCACCGCCTGGTACGAACTCCGTCGGCCGCGCACCGCCGGGGACCGCCCGGCCGACGGGGAGCGCCCGGCCGCCAAAGACCGCCCGGCCGACGGGGAGTGCCACGACCGGTCCGGCCACGCCCACCGGGAACCCCGCGTGTCCTGGCTGCTCGTGCTGCCGCTGTGCGCGCTCGTCCTGGTCGCCCCGCCGGCCCTGGGCTCCTACAGCGCCATGCGGACGGGGACGGCCCTGCAGAAACCCTGGGGCTTCCCCGCCCTCCCCGACGGCGATCCCCTCCGGCTCGATGTCGTGGACTACGCCGGCCGCGCGGCCTACGGCAACGGGCGGTCCCTCGGCGGCCGCAAGGTCACCGTGACCGGCTTCGTCGCCCTCGACCGCGGCGGCACACCCCAGCTGACCCGTATGGTCCTCAACTGCTGCGCCGCCGACGCCCAGCCCGTCAAGATCGGACTGTCCGGCAAGGTGCCCCCGGTGCTGCAATCGGACACCTGGCTCGAAGTCACCGGCACCTACACCGGCAAGCGGACCAAGGACCCGGTCAACGGCGGCATCATCCCGTACCTCGAGGTCAGCCGGGCCCGACCGGTCCCGGCCCCGCGCGACCCGTACCAGAACTGACCACGGGCCCGGGCACGGCTCGGCGGGAGGGCCGCGCGGACGGCGGGCGGGCCGGTCAGCGCCCGGGGAGCGGCAGCAGCCCGCGCTCGTAGGCCCGCATCAGCCGGCGCGGCACCTGGTACTCCACACCGTCGACGTGGATCGGGGCGAGGTCCGGGGTGCTCGCCTTCCAGTTCGCGCGACGGGTGCGGGTGTTGCTGCGGGACATCTTGCGCTTGGGCACGGCCATGAGTGGAACCTCCTGAAGGACGTCGGGAGACACGCACGCTACATGAAAATGAATGTCATAAACAACAAGCGCGGAACCCCCTGCCCGGCACGATCCCTGCGTCCCGCCCCGTCTCCTTCCCGCGCGGTGCGGACGCGTCCGGACGAACGATCACGCCGGGCGGCACCTGCTCACCATCGACCCCACCCAGGGGTCGGCGAGCGGCCGGCGAGAGAGCAGCGAGAGCCAGGACGCTCCGGCCTCCCGGGCCCGCCCCTGGCCGACCGTCTCGCCGGCCGTGGCGGTACGGCGACCCCGGGCACGGGCCGCGCCCGGGGCCCGCAGACCGTCGGCCATCGGCCATCGGCACCTGCGAAAGCGCGCCCGTCACCCCCGCTCAGTCGGCCAGGCCCCCGGCGAACGGCAGCGTCCGCCAGTGCTCGACGGACGGCTTCAATGCCTCGACGAGCAGGGGCAGTTGCGGCGCGAGCGCGAGGCACGCCACCGCCCGGGACATCCCGACGGCGTTGACCAGGCGCAGGACACGCTCGTCCAGCTCCCGCAGGCCGCTGCGCCGCGCGGCGGCGTTGTACGCGGCCTCGCAGTCGGGCCCGAGAGCGGCCAGGTCCCACTCGACCGGGCCGAGCGTGACCAGTTCGAAGTCGGCGTACAACTCGCCGCCGGTCGTGGCGACGATGTTGACCGCGGGGGCGTCCCCGTGGATCGGCTGGAGGTCGGCTCCGGGGAACGCCGCCTCGAACCCGGCGCGCGAGGCGACCATCGGCTCCAGGACCTCCCATTCCCGCCGCGCGCGGTCGAGATCGGCCGGGTCGAGGAGGTCGGGACGCGATTCCAGGGCGGCGAATCCCCCCGTGGTGAATTCCGGTTCGGCCGTCGCCAGGAACGGCAGCTCACCCGGGTAGTCCCGGAGCGCGGCGTGCAGGCCGGCCACCAGACCGGAGTTGCGCACATAGTCGGGCTCGACGCTCCGGTGCTCGACGAACTGCCAGAACGTCATGGAGAAGCCGTCGCGCCGCACGGGTTCCCGGGGCACCAGCGGACTGGGCGGAATCACCGGGGTGCCCCGTTCCGCGAGCCACGACACGACATCGAGCTCCACCCGCTGCCGCGCCGCCTGGGTGTCGAGGTCGATGTGGGGCGGCAGGACCGTGGGCACCCGGACCACCACCGGTGACGGGGCGAGGTGCACGACAACGGAGAACACGTCGTGGAGCACCCTCGCATCGGTCACCGTGAGCCCGAGGTCGCGCCCGGCGGCAATTGCCGCTGCGAGGGCGCGCGACGTCCGGGCGGCGAGCTGATCGGGAGTCATGGATGTTGTCATGCGCCCGATACTGCCGGTCCGGCGACGGGTCGTGCTCGGAATTTCGTGACGACGCCGGGTGCCGGAGGGGGCGGCCCCTCCGCGTGCAGCGGCCCTCCCCGGCCCTCCGGTCGTCGTCACGGCCCGGTCACGTCGCGGGAGATCTCCTGGGCCAGCTTCACGATGACGGGGATCGCGGCGGTGATGAACAAGGAGCCGAAGGTCAGATCTCCCAGCGCGTAGAAGCACTGCTGTGTCGTGCCGTTGACGACGAGTTGGCTGGTCTCGCGCCTCACGCGGAGGCCGCCGTGCGGGTGCACCGATGCCGCGGATGCTGTGATCAGTGACTGCACCAGGGGCGCGGCGGCCGTGGGGACCCGGTGTGCCGCGACGGAGGTGGCGTTGACCACCGTGTCGGCGTCGATCCGTCCGTCCCGGGTGACGGCACTGAACCCCCGGCCGGTGCGGCTGACGTTGTGCAGCCCCCGCACGATGCGGAGTTGCCCCGCATCGCTCATGGCCGACAGGTGGGCGGCGGTGGAGGGCGGCATCGGGCAGCACAGGGAGTGGATGGCGCGGTAGTGGTGGCGCAGGAGTTCGGCGCGGTCCCGGTGCGGCATCAGCGGCCAGACGTCGACAGCGACGGGCAAGGTGTGCTGCAGGATGCGCAGTCCGAGGCCCGGCGCGTCGACGAGATCCAACTGACGCCGGAGGCGGCGCGCGGGGTCCTCGTGCAGCGATGCCAATTCGGTCTCCAGCTCGGCCGGACCCTGGCCGGCGGCGGCGAGTTCGTCGCGCAGCACCCGGACGACCTCGGTGAACCCGACCTCTCCCCGGCGGCTCAGGGCGTGGAAGTGGTCAGGAGTGAAGTGCTGGAGGGCATGTGCGACCGGCCGCTGCCGGACCGCGGGCAGCACCCCCTGCCGGGACAGCAGGCAGACCGGCCCCTGGTGACGGTTGGCGCGCAGGGTGAGCGCCACATCCACGGCGGTCAGTCCCGTGCCGAGGACGGCGACGGTGTCACGGGGGTCGATACCCGCCAGCGTGTGCGCCACGGGATAGGGGTCGGGGACGAACCCCGGCTCCGGTCCGTCCAGACCGAACCGGTCGTGCGGCGCGCCCGCTCCCAGGCACAGGACCACGCGGTCGGCCCGGTGGGACCCACCGCGCTCCGTGGTCAGCGTGGCGCCCCCGCCGCACGGAGCGGCGTGGACCACCCGTTCAGGTAGGACGCGGACGATCCAGCCGCGGGCCCGGAGCCGGGCCACACTGTCGTGCGCCACCGACTCCAGGTAGTCGCCGAAGAGCGTCCGGGCGGGGAAGGCCGCGGCGTTGAAGGGGTCGGCCCGCCCTGCTCCACCGGCCGCCGCCTCACCAGCCGCCGTCGATCCACCGGCCGCTCCCGCCGCATCGGCCTTGCCGGGCGCCCCGTCCTCGCCCACCCCGTCCTCGCCCACCCCGTCCTCGCCCGCCCCGTCGGCCTCCCGCCGCCGGGCGGCTGCGAGCCAGCGATCGAAGTGGCCGGGATCCCCGGCACGGACCGACATGGCACGCGAGGGCAGATTCACCAGGATGCAGTCGGCATCCCGCTGATAGGGGCGGCCGCGCCACAGGCGGCCCGACGGCTCGAAGACGGTGACAGCGGCCGGCGGCCCGGACCGCTGGGACAGCGCCTCCAGCAGACACACCGCTCCCCCGCCGCCCCCGACCACTGCGATCTCACGCATGCGGACCATGCCGTGCACCCTCCATCGGCCCGCGGCCACCGCACCGGTGCGCCACGGATCCTGCCGGCGCCATCTCCCATTCTGCTCGGGCGGGCACGGCCGGCCAGCCGGGAACGACCGACGGGCCCCGTCGCCCACAGCCGCCCCGTTTCATACGTGCATTCATGCGCACACATTGGCTATGGTCGGTGTGACCGCTGGTACACGTCGCCACGGAGGGTTCATGCTGTCCGTTCTGCGCCATCGTCCCTACCGCCACTTGTTCGCCGCGCAGGTGATCGCGCTGGTGGGGACCGGGCTCGCGACGGTCGGGCTGAGCCTGCTCGCCTACGACATCGCCGGCCCGGACGCCGGATCCGTCCTCGGGACGGCGCTGGCGATCAAGATGGTGGCGTACGTCGGGCTCGCTCCGGTGATCAGCGCGATCGCCCACCGCCTGCCACCCCGGCCGCTGCTGGTGAGCGCCGATCTGATCCGGGCGGCAGTGGCGTGCGGCCTGCCGTTCGTCACCGAGGTCTGGCAGGTCTACGCCCTGATCTTCCTGCTGCAGTCGGCCTCGGCCACCTTCACCCCGGCCTTCCAGGCGCTGATCCCGAGGGTGCTGCCCGCGGAGGAGGACTACACCCGGGCCCTCTCGCTGTCCCGGCTGGCGTACGACCTGGAGATGGTGTTCAGCCCGGCGCTGGCGGCCGCGCTGCTGTCCTGGATCACCTACAACCGGCTCTTCCTGGGCACCGTCGCCGGATTCCTCGCCTCGGCCGTCCTCGTCCTGACCGCCGCCCTCCCCGCGCTGTCGCCCGGCCGGACCGAGCGGGCCCCGGGCTTCGTGCACCGGACCACCCGGGGCATCCGTCTGTTCCTGGCCACTCCGCGCCTGCGCGCCCTGCTCGCCCTCACCCTCGCCGTCGCGGCGGGCGGCGCCATGGTGATGGTCAACTCGATCGTCTACGTGCGCGACCACCTCGGCCGGGCCACCTCGGACGTCCCGCTGGCCTTGGGCGCGTACGGCGCCGGTTCCATCCTCGCCGCGCTCCTGCTGCCCCGGATCCTCGGCCGCGCCACCGACCGCACCCTGATGCTGCCGGCGGCCCTCACCTCCGCGGTCCTGCTGCTCGCACTGGCCGCCGGCACCTGGGCCGGTCGCGGCGCATGGTCGTGGCCGGCGCTGCTGGCGGCCTGGGCGCTGTTCGGCGTCACCGAGTCGGTGATCATGACCCCCACGGGCCGTCTGGTCCGCCGGTCGGCCGCCCCGGAGGACCTGACGGCCGCGTTCGCCGCCCAGTTCTCCCTCTCCCACGGCTGCTGGCTGCTCGTCTATCCGCTGGCCGGCTGGCTGGGATCCACCGCCGGCCTGCCGGCCGCGGCCCTGGCCCTGGGCGCGGTGGCCCTCGCCGCCGCACTGGCCGCCCGGCACCTGTGGCCGGCACCGGACCCCGACCGCGTCCCCCACGTCCACACCGGCCTGGACCACGGACATCCCCACCTGTCCGGTGCGCAACGGTCGGCCGCCGGGTGGCAGCACGCCCACGACTTCGTCATCGACGACCTCCACGCGCGCTGGCCGGCGCGGGCCGCCGCCGACCGACCGGTCCACTCCGGCCCTTCAGGCGCCTAGGGCGTGTTTCGAAAGTAGCGTCGTCCGCCCGAAGGGCGGGGCCGGAGGTGTCCGGTGCGTGCGATCGCAAGGCGGAGGGAGGAGAGCGCAG